>CAZPBI010000031.1:1926-9033 GCA_964584825.1 Candidatus Woesearchaeota archaeon | reverse complement strand
AACATAAAGTCAGCAGTTATTCCATGTGCTTTAGGTTATGCTCATGACTTAGTAAATAATTTTCCTTTTACCTTTTCAGTTTATAATAATCAGGAAAAAGCAATCTTAGACTATGTACAAACTAAAGATTTATCTAAAGTTAATAACATAATGTACAAAAAGAATAATAAAATTATTACTAATCAAAAAGATGGTCCTTATTATATGAAGATGCCTTCTCCAGACTTTGATTTAATTAATCCTGGAGATTATGATATGACAAACCCAGATACTATAATATACCAATATAGCAGAGGTTGTTCTTATTCCTGCAGCTTTTGTGTTGATGGCCCAGTCATCTATCAAATGAAACCAGTTGATTTAGTTATTAAAGATTTAATCAACTTAGCTAATCTAGGAGTAAAGGTTATCACTCTTCATGGCACAATAATAACAACAAACACAACCTGGCTTAAAATTTTCTGTGAAAAGATGATAGAAAACAAAGTTCCTGTATTTTGGAGCTCAAGTGCAAGAGCTAATGACCTTACAAGAGAAAAATTAATCATGATGAGAAAAGCTGGCTGCGTAGGCTTATACATAGGAGTTGAATCAACTAAACAACATATATTAGATAAGGTAAATAAAACTATTAACAGAGATATTGCTAAAAATGCTGTATTAATGTGCAGGGAAGAAGGAATTCCCGCAACTATTCCATTTTTATTTAATATTGGAGAAACTGATGAAGATGTTAAAGATTATGTTGATTTTGTCTTAGAATCAAAACCAGCTCACGTTAGTATTACCTTAACAAAAGCTTACAAAGGAACTGATTTATATGCTAAATTACAAGATAAAATAAGCTATCATGAATATGGTTCAAATGCTATTGACACAGCTATAGATGTAGAAAATTCATTAAAAAGGATGAAAAATTTCAGAAAAGAAATATCAGAGAAATCTAAACATTGGAAAAACAAAATAATATGGATATTGACAAATAAACATGCAATGCTAGTTTATAAGAATAAATTTTTAAATAAAAACTCTATTAGAAATAAAGAAATGCGCTCAGCTTTATTTACACAAATGAAAAGAAGCTTGACTTTTGGGTGGTTAGCATGATAACTTTAGTAAAAGCAGATACAAAAGAAGATAGGAAAATGTATGCTCCTCTGCCTTTGCTTTATGCAGGCGGTGCTCTAAAAAGAGCAGGCTATGATGTTAATATTTATCATTGTGATGGTGAAGAAGATGCAAAGAAACACGCAGAAACAATCTTAAACTATGATCCTATGTTCATTGGTTTTTCTGTTATAACTGGAGTTAATACTTTATATGCTGTAAAAATATCCAAAGAAATTAAGCAGCTTGCTCCAGAAAAATTAATAGTTTGGGGCGGTGTTCATCCTTCTTTATCAGCTAATGAATGTATGCGCGAAGATTATATTGACATAGCTGTTATTGGAGAAGGTGAAAGGACTTTAGTCGAATTAGCAGACGCAATTAAAAATAAAAAACCATTAGATAATGTCAAAGGTATAACCTTTAAAAAAAATAGTCATGTTGTCTTTACTCAACCAAGAGAATTAATACAAAACTTAGATGCAGAATGTAAAGCAGATTGGAGCTTAGTAAACGCAGAAGATTACTTTAGAGCCTTGCCAGCCTATCATCTTAAGAGAACAATTAACATTATAACTTCCCGTGGCTGTCCATATCAATGTGGTTTTTGCTATAATCTTAATTTTAATGAAAGAAGATGGCGTGCACATTCTATTCCATTTGTCTTAAATGAAATACAATTCCTAAAAGATAATTATGATATAGACGGATTATTCTTTTTTGATGATTTATTATTCGCAAATAAATTAAGAGCTCTAGAAATAATAAAAAAAGCAAACATGCCATATTTTGCAGAAGTTAGAATTGATAATATAGATGAAAAATTAGCTAGAGAAATGGGTCAGACAAGATGTGTAGAAACATTACTTGGAATAGAATCTGGCTGTGACAGAATCTTAAGATTGATGAATAAAGGATTTACAGTTAAGCAAACAAAACAAGGAGTAGCTTATATGGATAAATACAAAGTTCCAATGGGGTTTTCTTTTATACTAGGATTTCCAACAGAAACATGGCCAGAAGCTTGTGAAACAATAAGATTTATTGCAGATTCTCATGACCAATATCCTCAAATCTCAGATACAATAGGATCATTTTTGCCTTTTCCAGGCACTCCTTTATATGATATTGCTGTAAAATATGGATTCCAACCCCCAGAAAAGATGGAAGATTGGGACTTATTAGATAGGCAACATGGACAGCTTGATTTTGGCATGGTTACTTGGGGCAGCCATGATTTATTTGCCTATATAAGACAGTATGGTAAATTCGCAAGCTTCTATGCAAAGTTACATCCAAGACTTGCTAGAATAGCAACAAAAAAATTACGCGAGTTAAGTGAAATCCCAGAAGAAGATATAAAGAAATTTGTGAACTTTGGATTCCATTATAAAGCTCTAAACTGGGTATTCCAGGAACTTCAATTTAAACATAGAAATAGAATAATGAAATACAAGATAGCACGTGATTTTTATGCTTATTGGAGAAAAAGATTTATAACTCAGGATACATTCATATATCAAGGAGAATCAGACACATAATTATTTATTTTTTCTGCTATTAATCTTATATTATCTTCTCCTAATTCTGGATATACTGGTATTGATAAAATTTCTTTAGCTGCTATTTCTGCATTTGGAAAATCTCCCTTTTTATATCCTAGCTCTTTGCAAGCAGGTTGCAAGTGTAATGGCACAGGATAATGAATTCCTGTTGCTATTCCATTTTTCTCAAGATAACTTTGTAATCCATCTCTATTTTTATGTCTTATAACATATTGGTGATAAACATGTTTTATATAATTATAATCTATAGGAGTAATTGCATTTTTAATTAATTTATTATATAATTTTGCATTCCTAATTCTTTTTTCAATCCATTCATCTAGATGTTTTAGTTTAGCACTCAATATTGCAGCTTGCAATGCATCTAGTCTATAGCTAAATCCCATAACAGAATGTTCATACTTTGTATTTCTTCCATGATCTCTAAGCAAACTAGTTTTTTCATAAATCTCTTTATCATTTGTTATTATTGCTCCAGCATCACCATAAGCTCCTAGGTTTTTTCCTGGAAAGAAGCTGAAGCAGGTTGCATTACTATAACTTCCTATTTTAGTTCCTTTAAATTCAGCACCATGTGCTTGTGCAGCATCTTCTATAACTTTTAGATTATGTTTTTGTGCAAAACTTATCACTTGATCCATATCAACAGGATTTCCATATAAATGAACAGGAATAATTGCTTTAGTTTTATCTGATAAAACATTTTCTAATTTAGTAACATCAATATTATAGTTATCTAGCTCAATATCAACAAGTTTTATTCTAGCTCCTATTTGCATCAATGGTTCAATAGTTGCAAAGAAAGTCAGAGGAGTAGTTATAACCTCATCTCCTTCTTTAATCCCGCAGCTTAATAAAGCTAAATGCAAAGCAGTTGTTCCAGAGCTTACACCAACACAATATTCAATGCCGCAATATTCAGCAAATTCTTTTTCAAATTTTTTAACTCTTTCACCCATAATAAAATTAGAGCTTTCTATAGTTTCCTTTATAGCTTTATCAATATCTTTTTTTATGCTATGATACTGTGCTTTAAGATCAACTAATGGTATCATGTTTTTAGATTAACCATAACAATTATAAATATTTCTATAACCTAAAAATATATGAAAGTATTAATGATAACCCCAAGAGTAGATACAAGTAGTGATGTCTTCGGCTTTATCTATTATTTTGTAGAAGAATTAGCTAAGAAAGTAGAAAAGCTAGTTATTATTACACCAAAAACAACAAAAGATATCATGCCAAATAATGTAATTCATTATCCTCTAGACAAATATGATTCTAGATTCATGAAATCAGTTTATTTTCAAAGATTATTATTTAAAATTATAAAAAAAGAGAAAATAGATATAATCTTTACTCACATGTACTTAGAATTTGCTATTGCTTCTACTCCTTTATCTAAACTATTTAACATCCCCCTAGTAACTTGGTATAGTCATGGCAACGTTGACTTGAAATTAAAGATTGCAAATAAACTTGTTGACAAGATGGTTACACCTTCTCCAAGATCTTTCTTGCTTAAATCAGATAAACTTGTTTTACTAAATCATATGACAGATACTAACTTGTTTGTGCCATTAAAAAAGCCAAAAAACGATTACTTAATAGCAACAGATAGAATCTCTAGAATTAAAGGCCAGCATTTATTGATAGAAGCATTATCAATCCTTCATAAGAAAGGCCATAAAATAAAGCTAAAATTAGTAGGCCCAATAAATAATGAAGAATATTTAAACGAGCTTAAAGAGCTTGCAAAAAAATTAAATTTAGAAAATTACATTGAATTTACTGGTCCTTTGCCACATAAAGATTTGATACCTTTATTGCAGAATTGTGCTGTTTTAATAACTAACCAGCATGAAAGTGGCTTGGCAAAAACTGTTCTAGAAGCAATGTCCTGCGCCAAACCAGTAGTTGTCTGGGACAAGGATTATATTGAATTATGTGAGAAATATACAAAAGATTGTTTATATGAAGATGTTAACAGTGCACAACAAATAGCAGAAAAAACCTTAAGATTCTTAGAAGATAAGAAGTTTGCAAATGAAGTTGGAACTTTTTTAAGAAAAAGCATTCATGAAAAACACAGCTTAGATGCATGCATTAAAAAATTAATCCCTTTATTTGAAGAAGTTATAAATAAAAAATCAACCTAACTTAATTTCTTTGCCTTGCTCAGCAGAATTATACAATGCTTCTATAACTTTTAATGTTTCTTTTCCCTCATTTCCATCTATTATTATATTAACATTTTTATTATTTAATGAATCACAAACACCTTTAAAAAAATTATATAGCCCATATCCAAAAATATTATCTGGATTAGAATGTTTTCTAGCAATCTCTTCTTTATTCTCTCCTTGCACTTCCCACAGCTCTATCTTGTGGTTTGTAAAACCGCCAACATCAGTTATCTTTGCAGCTCCTTTTTCTCCAATCACAGTTATTGAACTTTCTAAATCCTTAGTGCTGATGCAGGTCGTAGCTTCAATAACTCCTATTGCTTTATTCTTAAATTTAATTAATCCAATTGCAGTATCATCAACTTCTATGTTATGCGTCATTGTTCCAGTTTTAGCATAAACACTTTCCACATTTCCAAATAACCACCTCATTAAGTCAATATGATGGCTTGCTTGATTCATCAAAACCCCGCCATCCATATTTTTTGTTCCTCTCCATTCATCCTGGTCATAATAATTCTGTGGTCTTGCCCATCTTATTGTAGCATTTATCAGCACTAATTTTCCAAGCTTGTTATTTTCTATAGTTTCTTTTAGCTTCATCATAGCTTCATTAAACCTATATTGGTGAACAACAAATAATTTAACATTATTTTTTTCACAAGCATTTATCATTGCTTCAGCATCCTCTATTGTTAATGCCATTGGCTTTTCTGTTATTACATGCTTTTTGTGTTTTGCAGCAGCAATTGCTATTTCTGCATGCCTTCCTGTAGGTGTGCAAATGTCAACAACATCAATATTTTCATCTTTCAACATATCTTCATAGCCATATTTTGTATAAATGTCTATGCCTGTATTAATAAGATCTAATGTTCTATTTACTGTAGGATCACAAACTGCTTTAACTTCTATTTCCTTAATTTGCTTTAAAACTTTATAGTGTTTCTTTCCTATATTGCCATATCCTATTATACCTAGCCTCAATTTTTCCATTTTTCATAAACTTTTCACAAATTATATAAATCTTTCTTAACATATAGTGCTATGATAACCTTATCAGACGAAGAAGAATCAAGGATCATAAGAAAATCCGGCAGGCCAAGATGGATTAAAGAGAATGTTCGCGGAAATAAAATATTGGACATAGGATTTATTGGAGAATATAAAGAGCCTTTCGTTCATATGATAGTCAGAAAGAATAATCAAAATGCATTTATTGTTGGCTTGGATAACAGGCAAGAAACATTATTTAGATCTAATTTTCCTAATAGTGTAGTTGGAGATGGTTTTAAATTGCCATTCAAAGACAATAGTTTTGATGCTGTTGTCTTTTCTGAAGTCATTGAGCATGTTTGGAACCCTAAATCAATGTTAGACGAAATCTCTAGGGTATTAACTAAAAATGGCAGATTATACTTGACTACTCCAAATGTCCTAGATTTTTATAGATATGTAAGATTCTGGTTATTAAAGAAAGAACCATTAAGCGAGAAAAACTATAAAAAATACTTAGGTGCTCCAGATCATGTGCAATTCTATGATCCTCTATCTTTATGCAGAATGTTTGATCAATCAGGTTTTGACGTAGTGAAGTTAACAACAACAAACTTTTCCATTCCTGGTTTGAAAAAAGGCAGATTAGAGCTAAAACAAGTACAATTAAATTTCTTTCCATTTAATAGGATAAGCAGCTATATCTGCATGATAGGCCAAAAAAGATAATTGATGATGAAAATTAATTATGTAGCTAATATTAGAATGCCTAGTGATAGAGCACATTCTTATCAGGTAGCTAAAATGTGCGAGGCAATATCTAAACAAGGAGTAGATCTAGAGCTAATACTCCCTAGGAGAATTAACAAATTTTCAAAACAAGATTTATTTAAATACTACAATATAAAAGAGAATTTTAATATAACTAAACTTCCTTCTATTGATTTAATAGGATTTAACTTAGGTGCATTACCTTTTTATATTCAGTCAATATCATTTTCAATATCTCTCTTTTTTTATCTTTTGTTCAGAGAAGATGAAGTAATTTTCTTTAGGGATGAAATTCCATTTTATTTTTTCTTTAATTTTAGAAAAAATTTAATTAAAATATTTGAAGTGCATTTTATACCTAAAGGCAAAATAAAAAAACTATTTATGAAAGATATAAAAAAAGCAGATGCTTTAATTTGTATTTCAAATAATCTAGCTAGAGAATTAGATAAGTTGCATAACAAAAAAATATTAATTGC
>CAZPBI010000031.1:0-1916 GCA_964584825.1 Candidatus Woesearchaeota archaeon | reverse complement strand
CAGAGATGCAGTTTATTTATCTCGGTTTAAAATAGAAAAATCAAAACAACAAAGAAAAGAGGAACTTAATATAACTGATGATAATATAGTTATCTATACAGGAAGTTTATTTGCTTGGAAAGGAATTTTTACAGCATTAAATGCATTAAAAAAAGTTTCAAATGCTAAATTTTATGTTCTAGGTGGCCCAATAGAAGAGACGAAAAAAATAAAAAAATACATCTCAGATAATCATATACATAATGTAAAAGTTCTAGGATATGTTCCTAATAAGTTTATACCAAAATACCTTAAGATTGCAGATATTGCTATACTTCCAAATTCAGCTAAATATAGTATCTCAAAATATTATACTTCTCCAATAAAACTTTTTGAATATGCAGCAGCAAAGCTGCCTGTAATAGCTTCGGATTTACCTTCTATTAGGGAGTTATTAGATAAAAATAACGCTTTGTTGATAAAACCAGATTCTGAAGAAAATATAATAAATGCAATTAATTTATTATTAAAAAACAAGAGATTAAGAGAGAAATTATCTAATAATATATACAAACTTGCGTTAGAAAACACATGGATTAAAAGAGCTGAAGAAATATTAAAATTCATAAATATTAATAAAAATATAAAACTTCTTAGAAATATAAAAGGAATTTCAAATATTTTTATTATTGAAGATAAAGATAAGAAAAATATTCTAAAACTAGAATATAATAATAATCTAGGTATTAAAGAAGCAATTAGAAGACAGATAACCATAGTTTGCACACACAATTCTACTTTTAGAGCACCTGTTAATCCAATAACAATAAAAAAACAAAGCAAAATAATATTTCCACCAATTCCATTTCCAGAAATCAGGGAAAAAGATGTTGTATCTTCCTCTCCTTCTAACAGAGTTCATAATTATCTTATAAAAAGATTTAATATGAGACTAAATAAACATGAAGCTACACTATTAATAGGGTATAATTTAGAATAATATCTAAAGATTTATTTTAATTATCTAGCTTCTCAAAATCTGGCGGTGTAATAGGACTCTTATAGAATTTCATAAAACATTCTTTGCAAAAACCACCATAAACTCTCCATTCTTTTTTGGTTATCTTTTTTCCGCAAAAGCCGCATTGGCTGTCTAGTGCATCTTTAACTTCTTCCATAAGATTTATAATTAAACAAAAATATTTAAATTTATCCAATAATAAACTAAAATGCCAAAAAACCTAAAAATAACTTATTTTAAGAATGTCTGTGTTGGAAACGCACAATGTATAAAACTATTTCCAGAATATTTTTCATTAAAAGATAATAAGGCAGTATTAAAGAATTCAAAAGACCTTAAGGATAATTCATTTGTTTTGCACGGTAATTTTAAAGAAAACATATCTAATAAGCTAATAGAGGCAGCAAAAGCCTGCCCTGTAAACGCTATTTCAATTCTAAATATTGATAATAATGAAAAAATAGTTGATACTAGCATTAGATATTCAGATAATTTTAAAGAGATTAAAGCAAAATATGATGATAATAAAGAATTTAAATTAGATGAAAAAGGATATTTTTTAATAAGGGTAGATAGAAAAAATAAAAACATTGAAGTAGCATTTTGCAAGTCTAAAAATATAATTGAAGTTAAAATTGCTGGAAAAACACCAATCGAGATCTATCATACTATAATAAAAGAAAATTTAATATCTTATATAAGTCATGCAGCATATCTTGGCAGAGAACTTCAAAAAGCATATATAGCTTTACAACAAAATATAGAATATGTTCAAGATGATGAATTAGATTTCTCTAAAAAAATATATTAACTTCCAAATCCAATAAAACTAACTCCTACAACAATCAATATAATGCCTAGCCATTTCCATTTATTCATCTTCTCTTTTAAGAAGTAAATACTTAATAAACTAGTC
>CAZPBI010000030.1:8802-11240 GCA_964584825.1 Candidatus Woesearchaeota archaeon | reverse complement strand
ATCTTTACTAGGGGTTTTTTTTTTTTTTTTACCCTTTACCTAAAGAATTATATGAAATATTAGTTTGTCCAGTATGTAAGGCAAGCTTAAAATATAATGCAAAAAAAACAGGATTAATATGTAGTAAATGCAAAGAAATCTATGAAATAAAAGAAGGCATTCCTATATTATTGCCTAAAAAATAGCTATGGAACAACCAAAAGTTTTAATTGGTGCGCCAGTATCTGATATGCATTCTTATTGTTTTGATGAGTTTATCTCATCTATGAAATCATTAACATATGCTAATTATGATATATTACTAGTTGATAACTCAAAAACAGATGATTTTTATAATAAAATAAAAAAATTAAATGTCCCTATTACTAGAATCCCTTATGAGAAAAGAGCTCGTGAACGTGTTACAAAAGCTCATAATTTATTAAGAGAAAAAGCATTGAAAGAAAATTATGATTATCTATTAATTCTAGACCAAGATGTTATTGTTCCAAAAGATATACTGGAAAAATTAACTTCCCACAATAAAGATGTTGTTGCAGGATTGTATTTTGGTCATCATATTTTAGCTAATAAAGAAAATAGAGTCATGCCTTTTGCTTGGAAGTTTAAATATGAAGAAAATGATTGGAATCATACTAGATATCTTAATGAAGATGAAATATGGCAGCCAGCTTTAATCCAGATTGCCTTTGCTGGTGGTGGTTGCATCCTTGTTAGTAAAAAAATATTAGAGAAAATAAAATTTAGGTATGATGAAAGTATAGATGCTTGGGATGATCGTTGGCTTGGTTATGATCTAGCTCAACTTAACATTCCTTGGTATTTGGATAATACTGTAAAATGCAAGCATCTTTATCTTAATCGTCCGTTTAGTTGGCAGGATATTGTGAAAAAAGGCGAAAACTAAATCTTTATAAATTTTGAAAAAGCATTCTTTATATTGCCGAGGTCGCATAATCTGGTAGTGCGCAGTTTATAGTAATATAAGCGTAAGTCTTGAAAACCTGTTTCCGAAAGGATATCTGGGTTCAAATCCCAGCCTCGGCGTTTCAAATAAAAAGATTTAAATAAAGTTTTAATTTTCTTAAACTTATGGAACAACCAAAAGTTTTAATTGGTGCGCCAATATCAGAGGATTATGACTATTGCCTTAATGATTTATTAGCAGGCATAAATTCTTTAGATTATCCTAATTTTGATGTTTTATTAGTTGATAATTCTAAAGACGAAACTTTTTTTAATAAATTAAAAAATATGAACCTCAATATAAAAAGAATTCAATACTATAAAGAAGCTAGAGATAGGATGGTTGTTAGCAGAAATTTATTAAGAGAGCATGCGTTATCTAATGGTTATGAATATCTTTTAAGTTTAGATGCTGATATAGTCCTAAATAAAGATACATTGTCTAATCTTGTCTCATATAAAAAACCATTATTAACAGCCATATATTTCAGAATATTAATAGGTAAAGATGGACGTAAAAATATGTTACCCATGATATTTAAAAGAGATGAAAAAGACCCTAACTTCATAAAAGCAATGAAATATGTGCCAAAACCAGGTTTACTAAGTGTTGATATGTGCGGTCTTGGTTGTATTTTAATACATAAATCTGTTTTAGAAAAAATAAAATTTAGATATGATAAAGGTTTTGATGATGAAGCATTTTGCATTGATGCATTAAATAATAATTTTAAGATATATGCAGATACAAAAACAATATGCAAGCATATGTTCTTAAATCGTCCTTGGGATTGGAAAGATTTCAATATCTCTGAGAAATAATCATTTCTTCTTTATAAATATAAGATAAACTATTAATCCAGCTATAATAATAGCTATTGTAATAAGTATTCCATTTAAATTAAAATTACTATCTATTTCTTTAACTGCTTCACCACTAATATCATCTAAATCTTCTGTACTAGAAATATATTTTATAGAGTTTACCCTTAAATCAGCATAATCACTACCTATATTTGATACAAAAATTCTAACATCATCTTCATTATCCCTATCCATATCAAAATTAGTTTCCTGGTTTTCTTTAACTGTTATTTCACCCCAAAACTTATTTGAGTCTAATATAACTTTAAATATAACTCCGTCTTGATTAATTCTTTCAACTAATAATATCCCTCCAATAGGCTCAAGAAATTCAATACCCTGCTTTTCTTTTAGTGTTATAAGATGATTACTTTTTTTATTAAAATCAATAGGATATATTTCATTTACAGCAAGAACACTATAAGATAATATAATAATCAAAAATAAACATGTAACCTTCATATTATTAGACTAATAAATCTATTTAAAAGTTTTATTATAATAAAAAATATAAAAAAGAAATTTATTTTTGTTTTTTCTTTCTCATTACAAAGTATACTATTAATCCAACAACTACTATTATAACTACTATCCATATTCCTATAGCT
>CAZPBI010000030.1:0-8792 GCA_964584825.1 Candidatus Woesearchaeota archaeon | reverse complement strand
ACAAGGTGTTACGATGTCGGAGTTGCAGGGTTACCGCGTCTTTTGTCAGAAATTTCGAAATATCGTGAAATGGATGTAGCAATCGTTGTTGCTGGAATGGAAGGAGCGCTTCCTTCTGTTGTTGGTGGAGTTACTCTAGGCTGCGTTGCTGGTGGTGAAATTGTTGTTGGTGTTTCGGCACTTGCAGCACCTTCTAATTTCTTAAAGTCTATTGATGCAGTTTTATCTGTTATTCCTTTTAATGTTACACTTAAGTCATCTAATCCATCATCATTTACATCAACATTCTTTGTTTCTCCAATTGATAATCTTAGTGTAATTGGGAAAGATTTGATTGTTAAAGTTACACTATCACTTGTTACTTCATCAAATGTTACTGTATGCTCTATTGTTCCATCAAAACTCAAAGTTACAATCCTTCCTTTTTGATATCCTGAACTTACTATATCTTCTTTATGTAATGGAATATCAAATTCTTCTTCAGCAGGTTCTTCAATAATTTCTCCTAAATCCTCTGATTGTATCTTGAACTTAAAAGTTTTACTCTGTGTTGTATTACCGCCTACATCTTTTGCTTTACAATAAGCTTCATATGTTCCTATGGCAGTTGTATCTTTAAAGTCAAAAGTTAAACTGTTCGTAGAAGCAACCTGTTTAAATGCTGATTGGCCTGGTAATTTTACGAAATAAGTTGCTGTACTTATTTTAGCATCATCCTTAGCCTGACAGTGTAAAGTTATAGTTTCTAATAATTCACTTACCCATACTCCTCCGATTTGGAATAATCCAGATTTACTCGTGTCTTTTGAATCCTTATCGCTGTCATCAAAGTATAATGGAAATTCAGCATCAAATGTTGGAGTTTCATTGTCAAAGAACCATGTTAAGTTAGAACTTGGTGTGCCTCTTCTTCCTATTGTTGAATTATCAGCACATGATACACTCCAATCATATATACCTCTAGGTATAGCAATATTGCCCATTACTGTTGTGTTAAATGTCATATTAATAAATCTAACATTCTGCCCAGTTAAGTTTATGCCTCTAGCCAAATTAGTGTTTCCAGATCTTACCCCCAAAGCATCATATGCTGTAGTAAAGTTCTTTTGTAGCTTTTGTCCACTTGCTCCTAAAGGCGATGTAACAAAGAAACTACAATTACGTATATTTGGTTCTGTTACTCTTGCTAAAAACGCATTTTTATATAACCTTCTATGGGATAAAAATGCGAAATCAGTAGGGTCTCCTCCAGCTATTTTTAATGCTATAACTGGTGCTGTTGTATCAACATAGACTCTTGATTTAGTAGTGTAGTTGCTTGCAGTGGTATTGGCCTTACCAAATCTATATTGTATCTTTAGGTTATATGGGCTATCTGTACTAGGCACAGTCCAAGTAACTGCAAACGCACTTGATCCCTTTGTTCCATTACAAACATTACTAACACATGTTGTATTTCCTGTTACTCCTGATAAAGTTGCTTTAGAATATGTATTATCTCCGCTACTATTATAGAATACAGTTATATTATAATAAGGATGGGAAGTATTGCCTGCACTTCTTTGAAAAGCTAGTCTTATACTACCTCCTAAAACAGTACCAAAAGTAGAATTAACTGCTACTCTAGCATCTGTTCCATATGTTTGCAGAACTCCAGTACCAGCTTCAACTAAACTCAAACCGCTAAGAATAAATAAACTAACTATAATCGAGAAAACCACCACCTTTTTATTCATGATCACATCTCCTCCTTTTTATCAGTTGAAAAATATTTGTATTTATAAATGTTATTATGCTTATAATCTTAAAATATTTCCTATATATAAAGCTTTCGTTGATTCTTTGTAAAACATTTTCAATTAAACTATTTACTTTTTATTATTTAGATAACTTAATAATATTTATATTGCTTAATTTTCCAACAACTTCATCTAATTTATGCTTATTTTCAGCATATATAGTAAATATTTTATCATTTTTCCTGATATTATCACCTATCTTAGCATAAAAATAAATTCCAGCCCCTTTATCTTTAGGTGCTCCAGCTAATCTTGCTATTTTTGAAACTAGTTTATTATCAATTGATTTAACAACACCAGCTTTTTTACTTTTAACATCATAACTAAATCTTCCAACACCAACAATTTTTTTCTTACCCTGTGCTTTTATTATCTCTAACATTTTTTTATAAGCCTCGCCAGAATCTAATATATTAATAGCATCTTCTTTATGCTTAACCATCCTAAATATAATGTTAGCCATAATTATAGCTTTCTTCTCAAGATCTAAAGGTCTTCTAGAATCCCTCTTTAAAATATACATAACATCCCTAGCTTCTAACACAGGGCCAACACCATTTCCAACAGGTTGATCTCCTGAAGTAAATATTACCTTAACCTTTATTCCTAGTTTTCTTCCCAATTGTACAAATCTTTTTCTTAATTTTACTGCCTCTCTTTTATTTTTTATTTTTGCACTCTCTCCAAGTGATATGTCAATTAAAACATATTTGCTGCCAACACTTAATTTTTTAGACATAACACTAGCTAATAATATTCCTTTAGGATCTAAACTTAACGGCCTTTCAATTTTTATTAATCTATCATCAGCACTTGCTAACTCCCCTGTGCCCCCCCAAATCATGCACGCATTTGTTTTTTTAATTACTTGTTTAATTTTTTTTATTGGTAACTCAACATTAGCTAAAACTTCCATAACATCTGCAGTACCGGCAGCACTTGTTATTGCTCTTGAGCTGGTTTTAGGTATTGTTAATCCAGCAGCAGCTAATATTGGTACAATAATCATTGTAGTTCTATTTCCAGAAACACCTCCGATACTGTGTTTGTCAACAATAATATTTTTTCCTAATTTTAATCTGTCGCCTATTCCAATAGATTTAGTTAATGCAACAATTTCATCCATACTCAATCCATTAGTATAACATCCAGAAATAAAATATGTTAGTTCAACTTCACTTAATCTATTTTCACTAATATCATCTATTATCCCTTTAATTTTATCTTCATTTAATTCTTTACCATCTAGTTTGTCTTTTATATAACTAATAGAATCAGGTTTTTTTGCTAAACTAATTTCAACAATCTTGTTTTTATTAAGCTTAAGTTTTCCTAAAACCTCTTCAAATAAACCAAGCTCCCCTTTCTTAACTTCTTTACTATGCTCGGCTATATTAACAACAACAATCATACTATTTTTTGCTTTAATCTTTATTCTATCTAACGGACTTAGATCTAATTGTCTGGCATCCTCTTCATTCAATACAGCTATATATGGCCCGCCAGTTGTTAATCCTATATCTTTTGCTCTAAGCTTCAATCTTATCAACCTTATAATATTTTAATAAAACAAGAAATATTGCTAATATTAATGGTCCAACAACTACTCCGATAAATCCAAACATTGCAATTCCTCCAAATATCCCAAGTAGTATTAATACAGGATGTATTTTTGTTCTATCGCCAATAATTTTTGGCCTTATAATATTATCTACAGTACTTATAATTACAATACCATAAATCAATAAGCCAATGCCTTTAAAAGAATCTCCTGATAATATTTTTAAAATACTTATTGGTAACCATATTATTGCAGATCCAACAAAAGGTATCATAGCAGCAACTATCATTACTAACCCTAATAATATTGCATTATCAACACCAAAAATAAAAAAACCAATAATTCCTGCAATGCCTTGTACTATTGCTGCAATTACTAAACCATAAATTATTGCATAAACAACATCGCCCATGCGTTTAAATAAAATATCTTTCTGACTTTGCTTTAATGGCATGTATGATTTTATATTTTCTAAGAATTTTTCTCCATCTTTAAAAAGATAAAACGTCAAAAATACAATTATAAAAAAATCTAATATCCTTGCTGGTATTGAAAAAACAAATTTAGACAAACTATCAACAATATACAATGCACCTATTTTTAACCCTTCTTTAAAATAATTTTCAATGTCTAAGTCTTGATATTTCGGTAAGTCTATTGCTAATAAATCTTCTTGTCTAATATTATTATAAACTTCTATTGCTTCTTTTACTAATAAATTAGCTACTAAAACTAAAGGCAATAAAATAATTATTATTATAATTATAGTTGTTATAGCTGAAGTTAAATTCTCATTTTTAAAGCGTTTTTTTAGTTTTTTATAAACTAGATAAAATAAATAAGCTAAAATCGCACTAACAAATAAATCAACAAAATATGGTTTTAATAATATAAAAACTAAAACAGATATAGCTATTATTAATATTACAGGCAAATACCTCAAATATCTATCAGAATTTACTTTCATGATATAATGCAATTTTATTAAATTTATAAAACTTTTTAATATCTATAAAGTAAAAATAAAAAAAGAAGCTAATAAACTTCAATTGTGGCGCATTTTAATTGGCTAGTTGTTCCATCTTTAGAGCATAATTTGTTTATTCCTTTTGGCCAATCTCCGCCCACTCTAAGGTCAAATACTTCTTGTTGCTGGCATCTTATTCCATCACAAGGTAAATCTTGGTAATCTCTTATCCTAGTGCCAATTTGCCCTCTAGACCCAGTACCATAAAGACTGAAAGGAGTCATGCAATTTTTCGTTGTGGTTACAGTTATTGTTTCTCCTGTTGTTGCTGCTCTCTTATCTACATAAACATTACATGTAGATGTTCCTGTTCTTGTTGCCTCTCCTGTTGCAACATTACCTAATCCAGAGAAACTACCAAAGACTAGACCAACTACAAATACTAGAACAATTGTTGCCACCAACGTGGGTTTATTCATCTCCATCATCTCCACCTCATTTTATAATTATAAAATTTATAATTAAATTTATGCAATTACCTCCTTATATACTTTTCGGCTATTAAACTATTTCAAAATATGCTTTTGCATTATCTAATTCTATATAATATATGCCTTTTTTTAATGCAAATGGTATCTCATATTCTATGCTAACTAAACTATAACATAAACTTCTGTCATCTGAGCCTGTTGATATCACTTTATTACCTAAATCATCATAGCCACGGCAATAAAATACTTTATCCCTTCTATTACCATTATCATCTCTTAAAGTAAACCATGCGCTTGCTCCACTATCTCTAGCATCTACATTGACTATCATCACATCGCCATTACTTACTCTAAATGGCTCTAATCTTATTACTGGTAATGTTTCAATAGTATTTTCTCTTACAACTTGTCCTGTTAAAACATTTCCTAAAAATAATCCACCAATAAAAAAAGCTACAAATAAAAACACCCAACTTTGATTGTTCATTCTACTTTCACCCCTAGCTTGTATAAAAATTCTGATCCTTTATAACCAGGATAACCTTTTGTTAATATATCTTCAGAATATGTTTGTCTATATACAATTAATTCTGCATCAACCCAATCATTTATTTTATAATCATATCCGCATATTTTATAAAAACCATCACTAATATGACCAGGTATTCTGTATCTTATCTCTATTGGTTCAAATATCTTAAATCCTTGGCTTCTTGTAGTTCTACCCATAAATGTTTCTTGAATATTTCTATCAATACCAAGGCCTTTGTCACATTCTTTTTGCTTTTCAGCTCCTGAATAAACTAATCTAAGTTTATCAGAAACACCTTCTATCCCTGGTTTTAGATCTATTATTATAGTCTCACCAGCTTGAACAACATCTTTATCTAAAGTAATTTCTGTTATGCCTTCACTTCTTAATTTTAAATATTCATACTGGCTAGAAGTGCCTGGAGTAACATCTGTAAATGTTTTAAGGTAACTTCCAGTAAATCCTCCAAAAGGTATATTGCCAACAATTAATCCAGCAACAAATATCAAAACTAATGTAACTATAATAATCTTGCCTTTATAAATAAATTTTTTATTTTCTTTCAACACCATCTTTTGTTAACAATTATTAAATTTTTAGATATAAAAACCTTACTATTTTATATAATATTAACATCAAAAGTTATTTAAATAAAATTTATCTTAATTATAATAATGGTCCTTGAATCAATAATGTCGCCATTAAAGGCAGAAAAACACCCAAGAGAGATGTTCTTTATTGGATTGATATATTCATCAATTGCAATCTTTCTAAGTATTTGGATATTTAAAGATTATTCTAGTTTAGTTATGGTATTTCTAACTGTTAACGTCGCAGTTCCTATTATGTATCACACAATGAAATTAGAAGAAAAAAAATCTATATACATAAAATCAGAAACATTATTAGTGAAGGAACACGCAAGGGCAATATCTTTTTTTATTTATATGTTCAGAGGATTTGTAATAGCATTTTCATTATGGTACATTTTTCTACCACCAAATCTAGTAAATACAGTTTTTAGTGTTCAAGAACAAACTATTAAAGCTATAAATGCAAAACTAATTAGTGGCAGTGCAATTAATTTGCTAAATACATTCGGTCAAATATTTTTTAATAATGTTAAAGTATTATTATTTAGCATATTTTTTGCTTTCTTTTTTGGAGCTGGCGCTATTTTTATTTTAACTTGGAATGCTTCTGTTATAAGTGCTGCATTAGGAAATTTTATCAGAAACAATCTTGCTTATTCTGCTAATGCAGTTGGTTTTTCAAAAATGTGGGCTTATTTTCATGTTTTCTCTCTTGGTTTGTTAAGATATTTTATCCACGGCATTCCAGAAATAGCAGCATATTTTATGGGTGGTCTCGCTGGCGGTATTATCTCAGTTGCAGTTATTAAACATCATTTAGCAGACGATAGATTTAAAAAGATTGTTTTCGATTCTCTCGATTTAATCATACTAGCAATATTTATGTTGTTTATTGCTGGTTTAATAGAAGTATTCATAACTCCATTATTATTCTAAAAAGATGGAAGACCAAAGCATAGAACTTAAAAGAGAAGCAATAATAAATTTTATTAAAAATAAAAAGATAATAATATATTTAGTTTTATTATTCATAATTCTTTTCTATACTGCTTCTTTTAGACTTAATAATCTGCCTTTGTTAATAGACAAAACAACTGGTGATTATATAACAGCAGATCCAGACGCAGCATTATTTTTAAGATATACTAAAGAAATAGTCGCTAATGGAGAACTGCCTGAAATTGATTATATGCGTTATTATCCGCTTGGCTTGGAAACAGATAAATCTAATCCAGTAATAGCATATACTATTGCTTATTTATATAAAATTATGCATTTCTTTAATAACGATTTAACAGTTGCCCAAGTTGATGTTATCTATCCAGTTATATTTTTCATACTTGGCATGATTGCCTTCTTTTTTTTAGTTGCAAAATTACTTGATAAAAACACAGCATTACTTGCAACATTTATTTTATCTATTCTCCCAGCATATCTTTTTAGAACATTAGCTGGAGTTGGCGATAAAGAACCTTATGGAATGTTGTTTTTATTTATATCTCTTTTTTTATATCTGCTAAGCAGAAACATTAATAACACAAAATTAGCAGTTTTAACTGCAATCCTTTCAGGCTTATCTGTTAGCATATTAGATCTTGGTTGGAATGGTGCAGCTTTTATCTTTTTATTAATACCTATTGATGCTTTATTTAACATTTTTTTAGATAAGTTGAATAAAAAAGAGATTTATGTTTATCTAGCTTGGTCTATTTCTATAACATTATTCGTTTTAATAGCTAAAAGTAGTATAAAAAATTTGTTTGCATTTATCCTATCAATAACCAATCTTCCTATATATCTTGCATTAATAAGTGCTATAATTTATATGTTATTGCAATTGAATAAGTTTCAGAATATAAAAAAACAGCTGTCTAATAAACTTCCAATTGGATTATCAACACTTATAATTTCTTCTATCCTTGGCATAATTATTGCTTCTATAATTATCTCATCAAAGTTTATATTAGATATATCCCATAACTTAGTCAATTCTTTAATTCATCCTTTTGGTACTGGTAGATTAACTTTAACAGTTGCTGAATCTTATCAACCATATTTCACAGACTGGATTGGAACATTTACCTGGCCACTATTAATCATATTTTTTATTGGTACAACATATTTGTTTTATCAAATTGTAAAACCATTAGACAAACTTAAATGGAAGCTCACTATCTTACATATGTTATTTTTACCTATTTTTGTTATGAGTAGATATTCTAGAGATTCTTCAATCTTTAATGGTGAAACAACTATCTCTAATACTTTTTATATTGGCTCATTAATAATATTCTTTTCTTCTTTTATCTTTATTTATCTTTATAGCTACTATAAAAAAACAGAATTAATAGAAAAGTTTAATGATATAAATAAGAACTACACACTTTTATTTATTTGGATGATATTGCTTATAGTTGCTTCTCGTGGTGCCATAAGATTATTTTTTGTTTTGTCTCCAATAATTGCGATATTCTCATCTTACATAATAGTTGAAACAATTCACAAGATTCTAAAATTAAAAGAGCGCATCTTTAAATATAGTTTAATATTTGTAATAATCTTTATATTATTCTCACCTTTGCCTTTTTATAATGGAATACTTATAAAATTTGCAAAAGCCACAAGCAACTCAGCAAAATTCACAGGCCCAGCTTACGATCAACAATGGCAAGAAGCAATGTCTTGGGTTAGAGATAACACAGATAAAAAAGCAGTATTTGCTCATTGGTGGGATTATGGTTATTTTGTTCAAACTGGTGGAGAGAGGGCAACAATCTTAGATGGGGGTAATTTTCATGGATATTGGGATTATTTAATGGGAAGAAAAGTATTAACAGCTCAAAATGAAA
>CAZPBI010000029.1:8946-11492 GCA_964584825.1 Candidatus Woesearchaeota archaeon | reverse complement strand
TGAAGGATCATTTGCTTTCGATGAAGATTTTATCTATAATGGAAAAATCTTCCCAAAGGCTACTTCAGGTATAGTTGCTTTTAGCATACCTGTATCAAGGTCGGATAACACAGATGAAATAATAATTAGTCAGCCAAAAGCATTCGTAGTCTATAATAATCAAATAACAGAAGTTAATGTAGAGTGCTTGCAAGTTTTAGGGCAGCAAAGAATCTACCTAAACTCTCCTTTAAAAGGTTGTATATATTTAATTCCAACATTTGATAATAATCAGATACTAAACAAAAATGTCAATTTCCCTGGCGGTTTAATGTACATCTCAGAAAGGTCTAGAAGAGCATTATGGGTTAATTTATATCTATTTGAAAAAGATTCAAAGTATTTTAAAGAAGTGTATAGAACAGCAGACACACCAATTGCTTTAGTAAATGGACAAGAAATTGGTCCAATAAAGATATGGGAAATTAGCTATCCTGATGATATTAAAATAAAACCACAATATTTAATACCACAATATCCGGAAGATTTTAATTATAACTATTGAAAATGATACTATTAATAATATTTTTAGCTATAGTAAGTTTTCTAACTACTATATTACTTCTACCTAGGTTTATTCTTTATCTAAAAGGAATTGATTTAATAGTAAAAGATATGAACAAAAAAAATACTCCTCTAGTTCCAATATCAGGAGGAATAGTTGTTTTCTTTGGTATATTCATAGGTATAATGCTTTTTATCTTTATTGATACTTTTATTTATCATAATACTCTTGGCTTAATTGAATTATTAGCAGCAACCTTGTCTATATTAACAATAACTTTAATCGGATTTATAGATGATATTTTGATAAATAAAAATAAAGAACGCTCAATAGGCTTAAAACAATGGCAAAAACCTCTCCTAGTCTTACCTGCAGCAATTCCTTTAATGGTAATTAATGCTGGCGTTACAAAAATTTATCTGCCAATATTACATGAGGTAAATCTTGGTTTAATCTATCCATTATTCCTTATTCCTATAGCTGTTATCGGAGCAGGTAATATGGTTAACCTATTAGCTGGTTTTAATGGATCAGAAACAGGTATGGCTTTAGTTTATAGTGCTATGCTAGGCATATTTGCTTATACTAGATCAGAAACATTAGCAGCAATAATATCATTTATAGTTTTTGGAGCATTGCTTGCATTTTTCATCTTTAACAAATATCCTGCAAAAATCTTACCAGGAGATTCTCTAACATATCTTCTTGGCGCTTATCTAGCAGTTATTGCTATAATAGGCAATCTTGAGAAAGCAGCATTAATAATTTCTATTCCATTTTTCATAGAATTCTTTTTAAAATTACGTGGCAAATTTAAACCACAAAGTTATGGTTATTTTTATAATGGCAACGTAAAATCTTATTATAAAAAAATATATTCTATACCTCATATTTTAACTATAACAGGTAAGTTTACAGAAAAAGAAGTATCTTATTTCTTGATACTAACATCTCTGTTTTTCTCAAGTTTAATATGGATACTATAACTTAGAAAGCTTAATAAAATTTGTCTTATTTAAGAAGCAGATGAAATTAGTTGTAATGATTCCAGCTTATAATGAAGAGAAAACTATCCAGCAGGTTATTAAGTCTATTCCTAAAAATCTTGCTGATAAACAAGAAATTCTAGTAATTGATGATGGCTCCATAGATAATACAATAAAATTATCAAAAGAAGCTGGTGCTGTTGTAATATCTCATGCTAAAAACAAAGGCTTAGGAATTACTTTTAGAGATGGTATAAAAAAAGCCTTAGATATGAATGCAGACATAATTGTTAACATAGATGCAGATGGTCAATTTAATTCACAAGATATCTCTAAGTTAATACAACCAATTATAGAAAATAAAGCAGATGTAGTAACTTGTTCTAGATTTTTAATCAAGAAATATTCTCCTAAGATGCCAAAAATTAAAAGATTTGGAAATTATATCATAGCTAAATTAATTAATTTTATTACTGGAAAAAAATTTACAGATACTCAATGTGGGTTTCGTGCTTATTCAAGAGAAGCAGCTTTAAGATTGAATCTTTTTGGTGATTTTACATATACTCAAGAAGTTTTCTTAGATTTACTAAATAAAGGATTAACAATTAAAGAGGTTCCTTGCATAGTTCTTGGACAAAGAAAAGGCAAATCCAGATTATATAAGAACTGGTTTAATTATGGTTTGCAAGTTTCTCTAATAATCCTTAGAACTATCCGTGATCACAAGCCACTTATGTTCTTCGGCACGATTGGCTTGTCATTATTTAGTTTAGGCTTTATCATAGATTTAATATTATTTATTAGGTGGTTGATAACACAAATAGTTTCTCCTTATGCTTCATTAATCTCAATAGGTATATTTCTCATGGTCGTCGGTTTTTTATTAATAATTTTAGCTTTATTAGCTGATATGTATTCAAGGCAAAGAAAGCTACAAGAAGAAATATTATACCAATTAAAGAAAAAATGAATATTTTAATGATAACCTGGAATTTTCCTCCTAGAAAAGGCGG
>CAZPBI010000029.1:1010-8936 GCA_964584825.1 Candidatus Woesearchaeota archaeon | reverse complement strand
CGGGGCAGAAAAATTAATGCATAATGGTTTTAAACAGCTAGAAAAACATAATAATATATATTTATATTCCCCAAAAGAAAATTCAAATTTCTTTAAGTATGCTTTCACAACAACATTTAAATCGCTTTATACTCTGATGACAAAAAAAGTAGATGTAATATTTTCAGGTAGCCTATTAACAATACCTATTACAGTTACCTTAGGTAAAATTTTTAGAAAAAAAGTTCTTACTAATGCTTATGGTTTAGATATAATATATGAAAATAAATTTTATCAATTTTTAATTAAAAGATTTTTGCCTAAAGTTGATATTATAATAACTATAAGTGGAGCATCTAAAAAAGAATTATTAAAAAGAGGAGCACCAGAAAATAATATTACCTTAATCCATCCGGGAGTGGATTTTTCTCAATTCCAGATAAACAAAGACATCCCAGAACTAAAAAATAAATATAGACTAGAAAACAAAAAAATCATATTAACAGTAGGAAGATTTGCTCAAAGAAAAGGCATCCCGGAATTTATTTCTAACTGTTTGCCAAAAATTATAAAAGAAGTTAAAGATGTTATTTACATTCCAATTGGTGCTGGCATTGCTAATTCTTTGACACAACAAGATAGCTATAATAAAATACTTAAAGCTATAAAAGAAAACAAGATGGAAAATAATGTAAAGATATTGGAAGATGCTGATAAAGATACATTAATTGATTATTATAATATCTGTGAGGTATTTGTGTTGTCTGTTATCCCAATTGAAAATGATATGGAAGGATTTGGAATGGTTTTTATCGAAGCAAATGCTGCTGGTAAGCCAGTTGTTGGAACTAGAGTTGGAGGTATTGTTGATGCTGTTGAAGAAAATAAGAGTGGAATTTTAGTTGATCCTTATGATTGGGATGGTTTAAGCAAAGAAATAATCTCCATACTAAAAGATAATAAAAAAGCCAACTCTCTAGGATTATATGGAAAAAAAAGAGTCAAAGAAGAGTTTGATTGGCCAATAATAGGAAAAAAATATAATCTGTTATTGGAGAATGTTTTAAATAAAAACTAAAATATCAAATTTTATTTTTCCAATGCTCAATAACTTTTTTGAAACCTTCTTCTAAACTAATCTCTGGTTTCCAGCCTAGCATCTCTTTAGCTTTACTTGCATCAACAGATAAAAATTCTTCTGCAATTGGTCTATAAGGATAATCTGGTGGAAAACCTCTTATTATTTTACTATTAGAATTAGTCAGGTTTTTTATCATCTCTGCAACTTCTATCATTGATTTTGTGCTGCTGTTTCCAAAATTAAATATCTCTCCAGTAACCTCACTTTTAAGTGCAGTGACATAAGCATTTATATGATCATCAACATACATTAAATCTCTAACAGCATCTGGTGTTCCGATAAATAAATCTTCATTCTTTAACATATTAGTTACTATATGTTCTATAATATATCCTGCTTCATTTTTTCTTCCAAATGTATTACAACATCTTAACATGAAAAAAGGTAAATTAAATGCCTTGCCTGCCATTTGTACATATCTATCTGCAGCTACTTTAGACACTCCATAAGGGCTAAGAGGATTTAGGGGTAAATCTTCTTTGAAAGGCTCTCTTTGACTTTGCAACCCATAAACTTCCATTGTAGATGCTTGAATAAACTTCTTCAAATTTGACAATTCTAAAGCAGCATGTACTAGGTTGACGGTTCCTAGGTAGTTTGTTTCCTGATACTCTATTGGATTTTCAAAAGAGTGTCTTACTGGCGTTACTGCCCCTATGTTAACAATATAATTTGGATTAACATCTCTTACTATCTTTTTTATGCCATTAAAATCAGATAAATTTCCATATCTTAATGAAACCTTGTCCAAAACTTCTTTAATCAAATTTAAACTATCTTTGTTAGAAGCGATCCTAATAAGGCAAATAGTTTCATAGTCATTACAAATTTTTTTAACAAACTCACTTCCTATAAATCCGGTAGCTCCAGTAACTAAAACTCTTGGTTGCATTATAAACCATCCTCTTTTTCTAAATGTTTTTCCATTTCCTTTAAATCTTTAACATCATTCATAGTCCTAAAAAAACCATCATACCTAAAACCACAAACTTCTCCACGTTCAGCTAATTCTTTAAATGTTTTACTTTCTATGCTTCCTTTTTCAGGTAAATATTGTTTTATTTTTTGGCTAAATATATATATTCCCGTATTCATATAAAGATTGTCTATTATCGGTTTTTCTACAAATCTTTCTATAATGTTTGCTCCAGATTTAAAATGAACAATACCATAAGGACTTATCGCAGGATAGCTTAGAATAGTGACAGTAGGGTTATGTCTTTTATGAAATCTTAGAAATATTTTTATATCTAAATATGTTAATTGATCTCCGTTCATTAAAAAAAAAACATCATCCTTAATGTCATATTTCTCAATAGCTCTCTTAAATGCCTCTCCAGTTCCTGTAGCACCATGGTGATCATTATAATAAATTTTTAAACCTAATTGGCTACCATCCTTAAGATACTCCATTATAGTCTCTTTTTTATAATCAACTCCGATTATTACTTCTTCTATGCCATTTTCTTTAAGCCACAATAAAATTCTGAGAATTAGTGGTTTACCCTTTACTTCAATCATAGCTTTTGGTATACTTATACCGCTAGATTGAAGCCTTAATGCTTCTCCCCCAGCTATTATGACAGCCTTTTTTAATTCCATATAAAACAACCTTAAACTTTATATTGTCTTTATATATTTTATTATGTTATAGTTTATATTACTTATTTTTTACCAAAAAATTACCTATAGCTAAATAATCTAAATTTCCTTGTTTGAATGATTTAATAGCATCTTCTGGAGTGCAGACAATAGGTTCTTCATGCATGTTAAAACTTGTATTTACCAATGTATTCAATCCGGTAATCTTTCTATATTCATCTAGAATTTTATAATAACTAAGATTAGTTTCTTTATCTATTAATTGCGGTCTTACAGTTCCATCAACATGAACAACAGCAGGACAATTATCCATTAACCAATCTGTACAATCAAAAGTTATTGTCATAAACTTAGCAGCATATTCTGCTCCACCCAAATTCTTATAGCATTTATTTGCAGATTTGCTTAAAGTTACCGGAGCGAAAGGCATAAAATCGTTTCTCCCTAATCTTTTATTCAGCCAGTCATTTACACTTTTATCTGTAGCCTGATATAATATGCTTCTATTACCTAATGCTCTTGGTCCAAATTCCATTCTTCCATTAAACCTTGCAACAACCTTGCCTTTAGCTATAAGTTCTGCTACACTACTCTCTATATTATCATCATATTTGTAATTTACTTTTTCTTTTTCTAAACTTTCTTTAATCTCTTTTTCACTATATTCTGGTCCAAAGTAAACATCATTTGTTCTATATGGTTTAAGTCCATTCTCCTCGCTAATATTCTTTAAGGCAGCTCCCAATGGCAGACCTTCATCACCCATTCCTGGTTGAATAAATATCTCTTTAAAACCAAGTTCTTTAATTCTTTGATTAACTTTAACATTAGCAAAAACCCCACCAGCTAAAGCAATATTATTTTTTGGATAATTTTCTGTAATCTTCTCTAATAATGCTAATATTTTTTTCTCAGTCAAGTATTGTACAGCAAAAGCAACATCAGCATCAGAATATTTTCCAAGATGTCCTTTTCTCATCTCTCTAATTTTTTCTATTCCTTCATCTGTCCTGCAAAGATAATAATGATTGCTAACATAATTAGATACAGTTTTTCTCTGCCATATAGAATCTAGAAATTTGCTTACATCTTTAATACAATTTTCATTATATTTTCCATAAGCTGCCAATCCTGTTATCTTGCCAGCATGATGCGTTGGTTTAAATCCTAATGCTGCTGTAATCTCATCATAATTATGTCCAATTGGCAACCCATTATAATAATAATTTTTAATAACTTTTAATTCTCCATCTTTCCCGTAATAAAAACCACCAGAATAAAAATCCCCCTGTCCATCTAAAGTAAATACTAATGATTCATTATTCCCAGACATAAAATAAGCAGAGGAAGCATGACAAAGATGATGATCAAAATGTTTTAGAGGTTGTTTAATATATTGTTTAAGTAAATTAAAATGCTTATTAGTTTCCTCATATCTTAATAATTGAATTGTTTTGTCTTTTGGTTTTATATAACCCTTTATAGCATTCATGAAGAATCTTATGTGTGGTCCAGATCTTCTTTTTCTGATAGAATATATATATAATTTTAGAAGTCTTTTATAATATTCCTTTTTATCTATCTGCGATATTGCTATCTTGCCAGTTTTATGCTCTTTTATTTGTTCATAAGTTCTAGATGGAAATCCCCCTTGCATTTTTTTCCTAGTAAACCTTTCTTCATTTGCAGCAAACTTTACTCTTCCATCTTTATTTAATATCGCAATTCCAGAATTATGCCCTATGTGCACTCCTATGTAATTATCCATCTTCAACCCCAATTCGTTTATTATTTAAGTTTATCTGAAATATAGAAACCAATTTAAATTTTGTTAATAATCAATATGCATGAAACCTATTTTAAAAAATATATTTTATATAACTTTTATTCTGATTTTAATAGTTTTATTTCTATTACTAATAGTTAATAATAAAGAAGACATAACTAGATTAACTGAGATAAAACCAGCTTACATTTTCATTATAGTTGTTCTAATCTTATTAGAATTGTACATAAACGGTTTATTGTTGAATATAATGACACTTCCATTTAACATAAAATTATCGATAAGAGAATGGTTAAATCTAGCAGTTATAACTACCCTTGGTAATTATCTAACTTTTTTTAAGGGAGGAAGTTCTACAAAAGCAGTATATCTAAAGAAGAAACACAATCTAAATTTCTCAGATTTCTTTGCATCTAATGCTGCTAGTTATATAATCTCAATATTCATTTATGGTATTATAGGTTCTTTATTTATTATCCTCTTTTCTAGAGCAGATAACGCAGTAAATATTATCTTACTATTAATATTTCTGATAATGGCGATATCCCCTTTAGTTGCTATATTCTATTTCCCAAAGTTTAGAGAGTCTAATAATAAATTCTTTAATTTTTTTATAAGGATAATATCTGGTTGGAATTTATTAAGGAAAAATAAAAAATTTATGTTGTCTTATTCTTTTTTTGCTATAATATTATTTTTTATTGCTGTTTTAAAATTCTATTTTATTTTTTCAGCATTATCTTATAATATTACTTTTATTGATTCAATGTTCATAGCATTACTCTCAACAATTTCTGGTTTGATTAGTATAACCCCTGCTTCTCTAGGTATAAGAGAATCTATAGTTGCAATAAGCACAGAGATTATTGACATCGGTTTAAAAGCAGGTATATATGCATCAGCTTTAGATAGAGCTTTAACAATACTAGTTTTGTTATTAATTGGTCCAATATCAGCTTATTTATTATTTAGAAGACTTGGAAAGTTTAAATATGGCAATAACGGGAGTCTTGACTAATTTTTCATCATTTCCAGGCATTTCTTTTTCTACTACATAAACAAGTTCAAAACCTTTGCTTTCTATATATGCTATTTTCTCTTCTGTTATTGGAAAAAACCATTGAGGTTGTATAAACTCCCAAGTATCTATCAAAAAATATATTGGTTTGTCTATCTTGTTTAATTTATCTTCAAATTCTTCTTTAGTAGCTCCTGGTCCTGTTAATGTTCCATCATATATATCAAATTCTCTTTCAGTGAAAATTCTTATTGCTCTAGTGCTGTAAGTAAAAATAACAGCATCATCCTCAGCATTCTTATTTATCCATTCTCCGGCCTCTTTAAATCCAATATAACTATAAGATTTATCTTTAATTAATGAATTACCTTGCACATATAATGGCATCATTAATAATGCAATTCCAATTACAAATAACCAAGGAATTATTTTTGATTGTTTGTTTATGAGTATACTAATTTCATATACTGCTAATCCTGCTAATAAAAAAAATGCAGGAGCAACAGGCAATAGATATCTATCTACTGTTTGTGGGTGTAATATTGTGAAAAAACCATATATTGTTATTATCCAGATTATAAGTAATATGTGTTCTTTTTTTCTATAGTATAAAGCAAATAACAATCCGATTAAAGATATGGGTAAAACAAATAAACTAATATTAAACAAGAGATCTTTGCTCGGTCTTAAAAAATCAACATCTTCTTTGTTGCTTGTTATATAACTTCCAGCATCCTCAACTGTTGCTCTTCCAAAATTCACAAAATTTATTATGATTAAAGGTATGATTAATATTATAAATATTATAACTCCATATCTTATTTCTTTTCTCTTAAATAAGCTTAGTACATTAAGTCTGTATTTAGTTAAAAAATATAATACTAATAAAGGCACTACTAAAACTCCAGCACTTTTAGTATATACTGTTAGAGCACTTGCTAAAATTAAAACATAAAACCAGATTTTCTTGCTTGTTTTTTCATATTTTATTAAACTATAAGCTACAAGAGTAAACATTGTAGTTAATGGCACATCAAGTAAAATTCTATCTGTGTTGAACCAATGTCCTAAACTGAATGTGAGCAAGATTGCACTTATCAATCCTATTAACTCATTTCCTAGTTCTTTTCCTATCAAATATATTAATACAATACCAATTATGCTAAAAGTTAAACTCATTAATCTCCCTGCTATGAAGCTATTTGTAAATATATCAAAAAAAGCAATAACAATAGAAGGCAAGTATGATATTGTGTGTGTAAACTCTTGTGAGAAAATATAGCTAGGATTACTTAATATACTATGCCCATACCAAACATATAATGCTTCATCAGGCCACACTGTGTAAGCAAACAAATATTTAACTCTTATAATAAATGCTATTAAAAGAATTAACAAGAATGCTAAATTATACGGGTTTTTTAAAAATATTTTTAAACTTTCTTTAATTTCCATTTTCAAACACTTCACCATAGCAAGTTATATTTTTATATATGCTTCTTGGCATCTTTAATTTTATTACTCTATTTATAATAGCTTTGCTCGTACTTAATAAAGGATATCTCCATGGCAATAAATTTTTATTATAATTTTTTTTAATATATCTAGTAGTTATAATCTCTTCTGATAAGAGTTTACTGATATTTACACTACTAATCTGTTTTTTGGGGAAATATTCATATAACTTATCTAATAATTCTTGTGCTTCTTTTATAGGTATGTCTGAAAACCCATCTAAAGCTAAGTCAAAAGTAATAATCAATCTTCCTTCTTTCTTAAGCAATCTTTTGAATTCTTTAATTATTTTCTCATAATCCTTAGTGTGTTCTAACACAGAAATACAATATATTATATCAAAACTATTATCTTCGTAAGGCATATTTCTAATATCAGAGCAGGTAAATTTTACATTTACATTAAAGTTGCTGTTTATATTAGAAAAAACTCTCTCCAATGAATCATCATAATCACAACAAACAATTTCTACGTTTTTGTTTAATGAATTGACATAATAAGGGAAAAAAGTAACTCCAGAGCCAGCATCTAATATCTTTAATTTATCCTTTTTATTATTTAATATATTTCTTAGAACAAAAGGATATTCCCACTGTCTGCCCCACTGATGTAGTGTATCACGTACCCATTTTCTGCTATATCCTTCTAAAAAACTTTTATTTTCTTTTAAAAATTTATTTGAAAACTTTTCCATATCTGAAAAGAATTCGCTTCTAATTAATTGTTCATAATCTTTTATAAGAGGTATGCCATTAGATATTATTGTTTCAGTCATATTAATTAATATTATATGATTATCCATATAGACAGATTTAAAAATTTTAGCAATAATAATAAAATATGAAATTATCTATAATAATACCTGTTTATAATGAAGAAGCCACA
>CAZPBI010000029.1:467-1000 GCA_964584825.1 Candidatus Woesearchaeota archaeon | reverse complement strand
TAAAAAGAGTAGAAAACGTTAATATTTCTGGTGTAGAAAAAGAGATTATAATAGTTAATGATGGTTCAACAGATAACACTAAATCATTGCTTGAAAAAATCAAAACCAACTATATTATTCATCATCCTGTTAACAAAGGAATGGGCCATGCTTTTAGAACAGGATTATCAATAGCTACTGGCGATTATGTAATAAAACAAGACGCAGATCTAGAATACCCACCAGAAAATTATCAAGCACTATTAGGATATGCTATATCTAATAATTCTGATGTAGTTTATGGCTCTAGATTTTTATCAGAGAACCATAAAGAAATCCCATTGCATTATTATGGAAATAAATTCCTAACAGTTTTAACTAACATCCTAAATGGTTCAAATTTAACTGACATGGAAACTTGTTATAAGCTTATAAGATTAAGCATAATAAAATCATTGAATCTAAAAGCAGCAAGATTTGATTTAGAGCCAGAAATAACAACAAAGCTTCTTAAAAGAAATTATAAAATAACAGAAGTTCCTATAATATACTCA
>CAZPBI010000029.1:0-457 GCA_964584825.1 Candidatus Woesearchaeota archaeon | reverse complement strand
GAAGATAACTTGGGTTGATGGAATAAAAGCAGTTTACTATTTGATAAGGTATAAACTTTTTGATTAAAATGAAGAAAACTCTTATTTTATTGTATGCAATAATATCCTTATTTTATTTACTTGGATTAAACCAATACTTTGCCCCTTATGAAGATAGTGCAACATATATAATTTTGGCAAAATCTATTTCCTCTTCCTTTACTTATCAGAACTTAAACAATCCTCTTAATTCTCCTCATATTATTTACCCATTTATTTTTCCATTATTCTTATCTATCATAGTTGTTTTTTTTGGTTTTAATATCTTATTGATAAAATTAATCCCCTTAATCTTCGGATTATTATCTATTTATTTATCTTATATTTATTATAAAGAAAATAATAAATTAGCAATGATCTTAATGTTGTTATTGGCATTTAATCCTATTTTGTTATTTTTCTCCCATACAATACTATC
>CAZPBI010000028.1:0-12481 GCA_964584825.1 Candidatus Woesearchaeota archaeon | reverse complement strand
GTAATACCTGGAAACATAGGTAAAGATAAACATCTTTCTGAAAGTTTTTCTGCTTCTGGAAAATTTCCTTCTTTATATCCAAGATAAGAAAATGCTTTTTGGAGATGTAATGGTTTAGGAAAATGCATTCCAGTTTCAACTTCATTAATTCTTAGATATTCTATCAATGCACCTCTATTTTCTGATAGAACAATATAAGTGTAGTATACATGATCTCTATTTTCAGCTACTTTGGGTAAGATCAACTTTGAGTTTTCTAGAAGAGTATTGTATAAATCCGCTGCTTCTTTTCTTTGTTTATTGTGTTCATCTAAGAAAGATAGTTTTAAATTTAAAATTGCTGCTTGTAAGGCGTCCAATCTTCTATTATAAGCAATTTCATCGTGATGGTATTTCTTACTTTGGCCATAATTTCTAAGTGTTTTTACTTTATTTATTAGATTTTCAGAAGAGGAAACTATAATGCCTGCATCTCCTAGTGCCCCTAAGTTTTTTGACGGATAAAAACTAAATGCTGCTGCAATCCCAAAATTTCCAATTTTTTTTCCGTTATATGTAGCACCATGGGCTTCGCATGCATCTTCTATTACAAATAAAACGCATTCATTAGCAATATTTACAATTTCTTCTATATCTGCCGGCTGTCCATATAAATGAACAGGAAGTATGGCTTTTGTTTTTGCTGTAATCTTGTTTTTTATTAATTTTGCGTTTATTGTATAAGATACTGGATTAATATCTACAAATATCGGTTTTGCCCCTACAAAATGAATTACAGATGTTGAAGATATGAAACTTGCTGGAGTAGTTATGACTTCGTCTCCCTCTTTAATATCTAAGGCTTTTAATATTAATTCCAAAGCAGATGTTCCGTTATCAACTCCGCATGCAAATTTTGTACCTATATAACTTGCAAATTTTTTTTCAAAAGATTCAACATATTTTCCTAGTATAAATTGTCCTTCATTCAATACTTTTTTAAATTTTTGATACATTTGTTCTTCTAAAGGTTTATGAATTCTATTTATATCAAAAAATGGAACTTTCATTTTAACAACTCTCCAAATTTATTTTTGTATTTTTCATCTTCAATAGTTCCTATTATGATTGCTGGATTTCCTATTACTATTGCTTTATCTGGAACATCCTTTGTAACTACTGATCCCATTCCTACAATTACCTTATAACCTATTGTAATTCCTGGTCCAATAATCGATCTTGCACCTATCGAACTATAACTTTTAATTAAAGTTCTCTCTAGATTCCATTTACCTTCTAATGTACTTAATGCATTAGGGTATTTATCATTTGTAAATGTAACGCAAGGGTTTATTTGTACATAATCTTCTATAGTGATTCCTTCTGGAATTGAAATATGGTCTTGCAATCTGCAATAGCTTCCGATTTTTACATCTGGTTTTATTTGTGTATATGAACCTATCTGTGTTTTTTTACCAATGATTACTGGTTTATCTTTTGTACCATATATATTAACAAAGTTCCATACGATAGAGTTTTCATTAATATTTACATAGGGGCCTATTATTGTAAAATCTCCGATTTTTACATCTGATAATCTTGAATTTGGATCTATGGATGAATATTTTCCTATGTTCATATTTCAACCCATCCTGATTTTTTTAATGCCTCTTGTCCTTTTTCTAAAATTTTTACAACATCTCTGCCATTTTCTGCATTGCTTAATGGAGTTTTTCTATTTGTAATGCAATCTATAAAATGCTGGATTTCCAGTTTCATAGGTTCTATCATATCTATTTTTGGTAATATTACATTACCATCTGTTATTTGATATTTAAACTCCCCATATTCATATGATGGTTGCTCTCCGAATGGTGTGGCACTTATTTCGTATAATTCTAATGGTTTATTTCCTTTAACGTCATCGAATACAGCCATTTTTTTGCTTCCCACTACTGTTACTGTCCTTTCTTTTCTAGGGTATACCCAACTTAAATTTATTTTAGCGCCTATACCGTTATCAAAATGTAAAGCTAAATCAACAGAATCTTCAAGAGTTCTACCTTTTAGATAATTGAAACCTACTGCTGAAATTTTTGTTGCTTTTTTCTCTGTTAGGTATAGTATAATAGAAATATCGTGTGGCGCTAAGTCCCATAGGACGTTAACGTCATCTCTTATAGGACCGTGAGACTTTCTAGTGCAATTTATTTCATAAATATCGCCTAATTCATTAGAAACTATAATTTTTTTTAATTCTCTTACTGCTGGATTATAAAGAAAAACATGCCCTACCATAACTATACTACTTATTTTTTTTGTTAATTCTACAATTTCTTCTGCATGTTTAAGATTGTTTGCTAGTGGTTTTTCACAAAATACGTCTTTTCTGTTATTTAATGCTTCATAGATTATTTCATAGTGCGTGGATGGGGGGGTTGAAATTATAATTGCATCTATATTTATATCTCTACAAACTTCTTTGTAATCTGCTGTTAATCTTACGTTTCTTCCTTTGTATGCTTTTTGTAATGTGCTTGGATTTGTATCGCACAATACTTCTAATGAACAATATTCCCTTAAGGATTCTATATTTCTTAATAAATTTGGCCCCCAGTATCCTAAACCAATAATTCCTAATCTAAGCTTTTTATTCATGGTGCTTTTCAGCACTTTAGATTAAATTATAAGCATTATTATATTGAATAATAATTATTAAACTATCTTTTTCTTTCTTTATTAATTATGCTTTTTAACCAGCCAATGTAAAAGCCAGTATATTTAATAGAATAGAATATTGGTAAAAAGAATAATAGTAATAATGAAAAATCTTTTTTCATTAAATGATGAATTGATTTACCTAATGATAGTAATGGTAATAACGGAAAAGTTAATAAAAAAACTGGATTATACTGGAGAGAAGCCCCAACCCATAGGCTTTGTTTCCATGTTTCTTCTAAACTCGCTGGATTATGGTGATATATTTCTGCATCTACGCCTTTTGCTTTAATCCCTGTTTTATAAAAGATTCCTTTATCACTTGCATATCCTAAACTTTCATTATGGCCACCGTATTCAATATATTTATTTTTTTTTATTAAAGAGTATATTTCACTTTCTTTATTTTTATCTGTGCATATCCTTGGACCAAAGGATCTTGCCCATATATTATTCCAATTTATTACTTTTTCAACATTGTGCATTGTCATAAATATTTTATCTTTCTTAATTGGTTTTATTAAATTCTTAATATAATCCTTACCGTAGATGTAATCCGCTCCAGCTATCATTATAGTATCTCCTTTTGAATTATTAACGCCATTATTCCATGCTGCTCCTGCACCTTTGTGATGTTGTTGAATTAATTTTACTTTAGTATATGATTTCATAAGGTTTTTTATAATTTCAACAGTTTTATCAGTTGAACCATCATCCACAACTATGACTTCTTTTAAAGGATAAGATTGATTTAATAATGATATAGCGCATTTTTCTATGTAATCTTCTTCATTGTATGCTGCTATAATTGCGGATACTTTGCAATTTTCCATATTTATGCTTTATTGCCTCTTCAAAAAATTTTTCTAATCTTGGGATATGTTTTAACATTTCGAAATCTTTTCTTGCTTTTTCAATATTTTCTATTAATCTTTTATAATTCTGCTGTTTTAACATTTTTTTAAGGTTTTTTAAATTATCTGGCTCTACATTTAAGTCTAAGTTGTATTGTTTTAATATTTCATTAATAAATTTGTAATTACTAAAATAAACTAATGGCAGACCTGCTTCCAAATAGGAAGAGATTTTATTACCTGTGCTCGTAGTTATATTTTTTCTTAGATTATAGCGATGATCGAATATGACTCCATAGTCATATTTTGAGATTTCATTTGCTAAATTTTCTTGGTCAACTGATTTATGAATATGTAAATATTTGTTATTAAATAAATTTTTTAATTTTGAGTTCTTTATTCTTATAGTTAGCTCTTTGTCTGATAGGTTTGCTGTTTTACCATACAAATGGATGTGTAGTTTTTGGTCTAGAATTTCCTTGATCATCTCTACCCATGATATATCTTCGAAGTTTAAATGCCCCACAAGAACTAAATGAAATTCTTTATCTTTTGTGGATAACTTTTTTTTATTTATTGGTATGATTAATTCATTTAAACAGTAAGGTAAAAAATGCAAAACTGGCACCCTAATATTGACTTGTTTACTTAAAACTTTTTGATCTAATAGGTTTAACTCATTTTTATCTCCTTTATGTATAATCCCATCAGAATTTTCATAACAATATCTTTCTGCATTTAGTTCAAATTGTGGAACTCCTGATCTTATTGCTTCTTCTTTAGTTATGTAACAAAATGATCTTATATCATATGGAAAATAAATAAATGGATGTTTCCTAAATATATGTTTAAATAGAACACATAGCCAGTTAGGATTTGCTCTTCCTATAACTATATATGGATTTATTTTTTTAATTAAAATAAAATTTTTGAGAATTATATGAAGCTTTTTTATTAAGTATAATATAATCTCTAGAATATTTTTTATATTAACTTTTATAAATTTGGAGTTTAATGACATTCTTATATCATAAGCTTCTTTGTAAAAATTTATTTCTGAATTTCCTGATATGTTTATAAGAATTGTTTGGTAATTTTTTCTTTTTAGAACTTTAGCTATCTTTGCTAACATGTCTGTTGGGTAAGATTCAACAACAACAACTTGTTTTTTATTTTCAAACTTCATAATAAAATACTCAATATTTAGTTTAGATTATATTATTTTTATACTCGGCAATGGAACAATAAAATGTCCTCCTTTATTAAGGAATTCTTTGTTTTTTTCTATTATTGGTTTATAATATCTCCATGCTAGAATTATAACATAATCTACATGTTGGTCATAAATAGTTTGTGGTGAAAGAACAGGCAAATGTAGACCAGGACTAAATAGATTTTGTCTTTGCGGATTATCATCGACTATAAAATTAAAATATTTATCTAGGCCAAAATGGTAAGTAAGAGATGTTGAAGTTACAGAAGCGCCATAAGCTGCAAATGTTTTTTCTTTTGAATTTAATTCATCGAGAAGTGTAATAAGATCTTTTTTTGCTGCATTTATCTTTGAATTAAAAATTCTGAATGATTCTTTTGATTGTATTCCTAATTTAGCTTCTAGCGATATTTGATCATCAACTGTATTTGATATTTCCCTTTGTCCGCTAGTTTTTTGTACTGTACATCTTAATGATCCACATTTAGTTGGTATCTTTTTAATATTTACTAATTCGAGATTATTGCGTGAAAAAAATGCATTTAGTGGTTTTACAGAATGGTAATCCAAATGTTCATGGTATATATAATCAAATACTATATTTTGCATCAAATCAGCTAAGTAAAAGATTTCGCAAATAAACAAACCATCTGGTGCTAGCAGTTCATATACTCCTTTTGCTATTTCTGTTAAATCGTCTATATTTGATAGTACATTATTGGCAGTAATAACAGAAGCATCACCTCTTTCTTTTTTTATTTTTTTAGTCAATTCCTGTGTGAAAAACTCTGGTAATGTTTCAATACCTTGTTTAGTTGCTTCATAGGCTATTTTAGTGGCAGGCTCTATTCCAAGAACTTGCATTTCTTTATTTTTAAATGAATTTAGGAGCACACCATCATTACTTCCTATATCTACTACTAAAGATCCTTTTTTTAGTTTATATTCACTAATAATCTCTTCTGAATAATTATCAAAATGTTCAACCAAACCAAGAGAACTAGATGTTAGATAAAGATACTTTGAATAAAGAATTTCTGGATTCAAGACGTGACGAAGTTGCGAGTGGCCACATGAGTTACATAACATCAAATCTATTTGGTATGTCTCTTGAATTTCATTAAGATGCTCCTTTGGTATATATGCGTCTCCTATAGGTGTAGGTGTTAGTTGTAAAACTAAAGCTAAATCTTCACTTTCACATAATCTACATGTTTTACGCTCATATATCTTTTCCATTTTTACTTCTTAATAACTTACTAAATTTCTAGCCAATGATTCTTGCCACTGTATAGATAAACCGCCGTCGACTATTATATTTTGACCAGTAATAAATGAAGCTTGTGTGCTACATAAAAAATTAACCACGTTGGATATCTCTTCTGCTTTTCCCATACGGCCTAGCGGGATTATCTTTTTATAAGTCTCATAAATTTTATTATTTTTTTTGTAGAAATCTTCTGATTCTTCCTTTAAAATTGTACCTGGCGAGACTCCATTTACTCTAATACCCTTAGGTCCGAGTAATACTGCATAGTATCTCAATATTTGGTTTAATCCTGCTTTCGCAATGTGATATCCTAATGATTGCTCTTTCGCAATAAAATCACTTGCCATTGAACTTATAATTACAATCGAACTATTGTGATGCTGAAATTTATCTATAAGTTCGTCTATAGTCTCTTTAGTTGCTGTGAGACAAGAATCAATCTCATACTGCCAATTATTTCCTCGGTATCTTTGTAAGAAAATCAAGTTATTTAATTTGCCATTTGTACTAACTATGTCACTTAATACTTTTACTCTGTCTCTTTTTTTAGATATGTCTAAACTCCAGTAAGAGGTATATTTTTCTTGTTTATTTTGTAATGATCTTGCTACAACAGATACTTTATGTTTATTATTAATAAAAGTTTTAACTACCTCTTTTCCAATTCCTTTAGTACCTCCTATAACTAAGCTGTGAGTTTTTTCTTTATTTTTCATTTTTTAATAAGTTTTACTTTGCGTCTTAATTCTTGGATATACTCCAATTTTTCATGGTCATTATTCTCGGCTGGAGACCATTGAGCATAGATAGTTTCTTCTTTTTTATAAGGCCCTTTTGTTATCTCATGGAATACCAAATATTCTGAGTTTATTAATAATGTATGATAATATGGATATGATAATCTATAATAAAAATTTTTTCCAGAAGGATAATCTCCCATTTGAATTACTTCAGAGATATTTCCAATGTCATCAAATATTATAACATCAACAGAACCTTCCAATATGTAAAATGATTCTGTTTTATTAATATGTTTATGTGGTCTAATATAAGCTTCTTTTCCTACTGTTATAAACATTTCATGTATTAAATCTTCAACACTCTCATGTGTACATAGTCTACATTTTTGTAAACTATTTGATTTTGCCATACCTTTTATTAACACTATATCTGACTTATCTAACTTTATTAAATTTCCAAATGTATAGTAGACTTCATTATTAATTTTTTTAATATTTTGTTTCATTTTAAATTCGATCTAGATACTTATAAATAATATATAAACTTTATTAGTATCAATTTATTATTACATTTTGATTAGACAACGCACTATATCCCCAGAACGTACCATATCTATAGCTTCATTAATCTCGCTTAATTGGTAGATACGAGATACCATATTATCTAGACTAAATGCACCTGATTGTTGCAATCTTATAAGTCTTGGTATATCATAAGAAGGATTTGCATCTCCACCGTAGGAACCAGTTATTCTTTTTGCAAAATGCAAAGGAAATGAGTCTATGCTAATCTTTTCTCCTGCCTTCGGAACACCTACATAAACTGTTCTTCCTTCTTTACTAGTTAATTCATATGATAATTCTCTTATCGATTTGATACCTGTTGTGTCAACTACTAAATCTGATCCATTGGGGAGAATTTTTATGATTTCATCTTGTACATCTTTTTCTAGTGAGTTTATTGTGTGCGTTGCACCAAATTTTTTTGAATATTCAAGTTTGTAATTATTTATATCTACTGTTATTATTGGATAAGCTGAAACAAGAGATGCTGCAAGGACTGTTGCTATACCAACACCACCTGAACCAAAAATTAAAACAGACTCTCCGCATTTAAGGTTTGCATCGTTATGTATCACTCCAAAAGCTGTTGTGATTGCGCAACCATAGAGCGGAGCAATTTTCAAATCAAAATCTTTTGGAATAGGTGTTAGTCTATTTTCAGAAACAATAGCATACTCATTGAATGTAGTAACCCACCCTGCATTTAAAATCTTATTTCGCCATTTATATTTTGGTGTTGCAGATTGGATACCATTTCCTTTTCTCCAATGTAAAACTACATGATCTCTTTCTTTTACTATAGTAACCCCTTCTCCACATTTTTCAACTAAACCAGAACCTTCATGACCTAGGAGGTGTGGTAAAAATTTATCTTCTCCTTTTTCACCATCAATTTCATTTAATTGACTACCACAAATACCACTGTAACAAATTTTTACAAATACTTGACCATATTTTAGTTCAATTGGAAACTCTACTTCATCTACTAACAAAGGCGATTTTTGTTTTACTAAAATTGCTGCTTTCATTTTATTGAAAATAAATAAATTCATAATCTCCGGTATATCCAAAATTTCTGAATAACCATTCCCATTCATCTACGGAAAAAAAAGATTGACAAGTTAAAGCCCAGCATTGTAGATTAAATAATTCTTTCTCATTTCCATAGCTTTCAATAACTATATATTTATTTTTTCCAACTCTTTCGATTTCGTTTAGTGCGGATTTTAGATCCATTATTTTTAGATTATGTAAGGTAGTTATAGAAGTTACTAGATCAAATTCTTTATCTTTAAAATTATAAGGATCTTGTGCTTTGTGAATAAATAAATTGTCCTTTATTTCCTCCTTTGCATTTTCTATAGCATAATCAGAAATATCAAATCCCATAGTTATAATTTGCGGAATAATTTTTTTAAATTCGTATAACAAATAACCCTTACCGCAGCCCACATCTAATATTTTTGCATTATTTTTTAAATTGTATACTCCTATTAGATTTTTTGCTACTACAGACCAACGGCCATCGTAGTGATAACCACCATAACCATGCCTTCTACTACTATCCCAATAATCTTTATTGTATTTTCTTGCAATTTTCATACATTCTACTTTGTCATCACTCATTCTGGCTAGGTAATTTCTTTTTGTTTTTTGGTGCAGAGGCGTTATAATATTCATTAATTTTCCCATTTTAAGAGAAGTTATCATGTAGGAAAAATATATAAACTTTCCTAAAAAGTTATGGCGTTTATGGGTAATAAGCATAATTACACTATAGGATTAGATTTTGATAATACAATTATTAGTTATGATGACCTAATGTATAAAATTGCGTTAGAATTCGGTTTAATTAAAAAGAACATAAATAAGAATAAAAGAGAATTAAGGAATTATATTAGACAACTTCCAAATGGAGAGATTGAATGGCAAAGAATACAATCTGTTGCTTATGGGCCTAGGATTTCTGAGGCTGAACTAATCGATGACGTAAAAAAGTTTTTTTGTTTGTGTAAAGAAAATAAAGTAGATGTTTATGTAATAAGTCATAAAACACAATATTCTAATTTATACAATTACGGAGTAAATTTACGAACTGCTGCATTAAATTGGATGAGAGAAAATGATCTTTTTGGGCATGGGTTAGGTTTAGCTGTCGATAATGTTTACTTTGAGTCCACTAGGAGTGAAAAAATACAACGTATTAAAAGTTTAGAGTGCACACATTTTATTGATGATATGGAGGAAGTTTTTATTGATGAAAAGTTTCCAGAAAATGTTAAAAAGATTTTATATGGATCAAATGAAGATAAGACTAGATTAGATATGATTATTTTTAAAAATTGGGATGAGATAATTAATTATTTTTATGGACATTGAGAATTTACAAAAATTAATCAAAAAGGACATTACCGATATAATAAAGATAGGCATAGGAAAAAATTCTGTGATTTATAAGATAAATTGTACTGACTTTAGTGAATATGCGATAAAAAAATATTCACAAGATAACAGGAATAGACTTCATAACGAATTTGCAGCTTTGGAATTTCTTTGTAATAATGGGATTAAATATGTACCTAAACCTATTGCAAAAGATGAACTTAGTAATTTTGGGATATATGAATATATAAATGGTAAGAATATGAGAGATAATAAAATCTTTAGTAAGGATCTTGGATCGGCTATTAATTTTATTAATGATATTAAGTTACTTATTAAGACTAAAGAAGCTAAAAAAATAGGAAATGCTTCTGCTGCTTGTTTTAAGTTTAGCGATTATGTGGATATTATAGAAAAAAGATTAAGTAGATTAATTGAAGTTGAAGATCCTCATTTAAGCAATTATTTGAATAGTGTATTTATACCTATTTATAATAATATTAAAGAAAGTTTTATAGGAAAAGAATTTAATGAAATAAAAGATTATGAGAGAACTTTAAGCCCCTCTGATTTTGGATTTCATAATGCTATAAAAAAAGACAGGGATGAAATAATATTTATAGATTTTGAATATTTTGGGTGGGATGATCCTGCAAAATTAATTTCCGATTTTATTATAAATCCAGGAATGAACTTAGATGATAAATTAAAAAAACAATTTGTTCAAAATATGCTTTTAACTTTTGACCAAGAGAACATTCTGGATAGATTAATGGTTACTTATCCTTTATGTGGGTTGATATGGTGTTTAATATTTCTAAATGAATTTGTTCCAGAATATTTAAATAGAAGGGATTTTGCATCTAGCGTAAAGAAGGAAAATCAATTGGAAAAATCAAAAACTTTATTGGAAAAAATAAATGATAAAAAAGATTATATTTCAAGGCTAATGTGATGGGAAAATTAGATGAAAGATCATTGTACCTGAGAGAATTGATAATAAAAACAGTTGAAAAAAGTAAGAGGGGGCATATTCCTTCTGCTTTTTCATTAATTGAGATTTTAAGAGTTTTATATGATAATGTATTGGAATATAATTTTAAAGATCCTAAATGGAAATTACGGGATAGGTTGATACTAAGTAAAGGAAATGGGTGTCTTGCATTATATGCTATCCTAGCTGATAAAGGATTTTTTCCTAAAGAAGAATTGTGGAATTTTTGCAAGATAGATAGTATTTTGGGGGGACATCCAGAAAATAAGGCTCATGGTGTCGAATGGTCTACTGGTAGTTTGGGACATGGATTATCTGTTGGCGCTGGCTTTGCTATAAATGCAAAATACGAAAATTTAGCTTATAGAACAGTGGTTATACTTGGTGATGGAGAATGTAATGAAGGTTCTGTTTGGGAAGCTGCTATGTGTGCTAGTAAACATAAGCTAAGCAATTTGACTGCAATAATAGACTACAATAAGACAATGACATATGGGACAACTTATGAAGTTCAAGATTTGGAACCTTTTGTAGATAAATGGAAAAGTTTTGGGTTTTACGCTGTAGAAGTTGATGGTCATAACATAGATGAACTTAGAAGAGTTTTTTCAAGATTGCCTTTTGATTATGATAAACCAAATGTTATAATATGTCATACTGTTAAAGGTAAGGGTATTTCTTTTTTAGAAAATAACTTTACTTGGCATCATAAGAGCAATATAAGTGAAGATGAAATTAAAGCTATGTATGAAGAATTGGGGAGATAAAGATGCGAAAAAAAGTACTTGATATGGTTTATGAATTGGCTAAGGAAAATAAAAATATATTTTACATTGGTTCTGATTTAAACAGAGATGTTTTAAGTAATTTTAAAGAAGAAATACCTGAAAGATTTTTCATGGAAGGGATAAATGAGGCTAATATAATAAGCATGGCTGCTGGTTTATCTTCTGAAGGTAAAATCCCTTATGTAAATACACTTGCTGTTTTTATAACTAGGAGATGCTACGAACAGATTGTTTTAGATCTTGGGTTACATAAATCAAATGTTAGATTAATAGGTAATGGTGGCGGATTGGTATATGCTCCATTGGGACCAACGCATCTGGCTATTGATGACATTGCAATATTAAGAGCAGTTCCAAATATGACAATCTTAGTTCCAGCTGATGCACATGAGATAGAAAGATTAATGCCATTAACTGTAGATTATCAAGGACCAATTTATATTAGATTAGCGAAAGGTGGAGATCATATTGTAACCAAGGATGAATATAAATATGAAATTGGAAAAGCAATTCCTATTAGACAAGGAAAAGATGCATTAATTTTAACTACAGGGGTTACTTTAAAGATTGCTATTGATGCTACTGAAGAACTTAATAAAGATGGAATTGATAGTTCTATAGTTCATGTTCATACTTTAAAACCTTTAGATAAAAAGACAATAGTTAATTATGCTTCTGATGTTTCTGCTATAGTCACAATAGAAGAACATTCTGTAATTGGCGGATTAGGAAGTGCTGTTGCTGAAACTATATTGGAAGCAAATTTTAATGAGCCTAAGAGATTTAAAAGAATAGGATTACCTGATGTTTTTGCTGATGGTTACGGCTCACAGGAAAAATTAATGGAAAAATATTTGATAACTACAAAAAATCTTTACCTGACTGTAAAAGAATTAATGGAATAGGAAGTTATTTATTCTTTTTTCTTAAAACATAAATCCCAGCACCAACAGTTCCTAAAGTTAAAGCAACTAAACCA
>CAZPBI010000027.1:0-12632 GCA_964584825.1 Candidatus Woesearchaeota archaeon | reverse complement strand
ATTAAATAAAAATTAGTGCCCAAGATGGTTGGGCACTTGAAAGTTCTCTATAGTGAGAGCTTTCTTCTGAGAATATAAACTTTTCTGGAGGTTTTTGAAAATGGAAAATGTCTTAGTTAGAACTAGTTCAAGCGTAGGAGAAAGCAACCTGCACTTGCAATTAACACCAGCATATAGGAGGGATATATTTGTAAATAAACAAGTTTGGGGATTGACTTTGATCTACATAAAAGAGAAGCTTAAGAAAATGAATATTATTTTGTTAGCTGCAGAATGTGGTCCAGATCATGACCATATTTTCTTAGCTAACTGGAAGAAGGATAGTATAGAGTATATTGCACAACAAGTAAAGGGATTTTCTTCTTACATGATGAGAAAACATCATTGGAATTTGTTTAGAGATAAGTTGTGGGGAAAGAAATTTTGGAGTGAGGGCTATTTCTATAGAACAGTTGGTGTTGTAACTAAAGAATCTACTAAATTCTACATAGAGAAAAGCCAGAAGAAACATTGGAAAGCGTTAGATTATGATTACTATAAGCATGTGAAGGCCAATCAAATGCAACTGACAGCTTTCTAGCCCCAGACGCTCAGGGCTTTAGCCCTGAGTAGTTCATATCTGGAAGAAGATTATTAAGTTCAATCCTATTAACAAACTTAATGTCTTTTTCATATACATATCTCTCATATTCAAGCATAGAATTATAGAGATAACGGCAAGAGTTAAGAATCTGATTAAATTTAGATTCTATCTTTTTAGAAGGATAAATTCTATATTTGTAAGCTTTCATAGGGTGGTTAATATATGCCAAAATACTTAAATGTTTCTGAAGAAGAGGAAGAGGGGAGGAAAAGGAGAAGCAATTCATCTATAACCTAATAAAAGTTCAGGTTGTAGTCTTCTTGCTTACGAGGATAAAATATGAATAAACCTGTGAAACAAATTCCAGAATGGAAAATGGAAGGTAAAAAACTAAAGAGAAAATTTAAATTTAAGAATTTTAAGGAAGCTTTAAGTTTTATTAATAAAGTTGGAAAAATTGCAGAGAAAGAAGGTCATCATCCAGATGTTAGATTTGGTTGGGGTTATGTAGAAATTGAATTATTTACACATTCTATTAACGATTTAAGTGAAAAAGATTTTAAGTTGGCTAAAGAGATCGATAAATTATATTCTGTTATATCTGCCAATTAATTCTGTTTTTTCGATAATATGAGATTTCATTGTATTAATTAATTCTTGTTTTGATGAGCCTTCTAGCAAATTTAATTTTATGTCTAATGCATATAATTTAAAGAAATATCTATGTTCTTTATCAGGAGGGCATGGGCCACCATATGTTAATTTTCTAAATGTATTTTTTCCATATGTTCCTTGAGGAGATTTATTTTCTTCTATTTTTTTAATATTTGGCGGTATATTAAAAATAATCCAATGATCCCACATACCGTCTGGTCTTATATGTTTTGGGACATCAGGATCTTCCATAATAAGAACTAAAGATTTGGCATTAGATGGAACATCTGAAATTTCTAATGGGGGATTGCTGTTTTCTCCGTCGCATGTGTATTTGAATGGAATAGTTCCATTATTATGAAATGTCGGGCTTGTTAGTTTCATATTGTTGATTTATAGTTAAGAAAGTTTATAAAGTTTATTTAAAATTGATTTATTATGGTAAAGGTATTGGGTTTGGATGAAGCAGGGAGTTTAGATAAATTTTATTAGTTTATCTAATCCTAAAGGTCCTGTCATCGGCCCTCTTGTTATAGTAGGGGTTATGTTAGATGAAAGTGAATTATATAAAATAAAAGATGCTAAAGATTCTAAATTATTAACTAAATATAGACGGCAAGAATTATATAAAAAATATATTAAAAAAGTGAAGTATAAAATGATTAAAATAGAACCTAGAGAAATTGATGAATGCGTAAATTCTGATAATACAAATTTAAATTGGTTAGAAGCCGAGAAAAGTGCTGAGATAATTAATGAATTAAAACCTAGTAAAGCATATATTGATTGTCCTTCTCCCAATATAATTAGATATAAAGATTATTTGAGAAATTTATTAGAAAATAAAGATGTAGAGTTGATTATTGGGCACCACATGGAATCTAAAAATAAATTAGTCGCCTTGGCTAGTATAATTGCTAAGGTTGTTAGGGACAAGGAAATTGAGGAAATACAGAAAAAGTATGGAAAATTTGGAACAGGGTATTCGCATGATCCTGAAACAAGAAAATTTCTAGAAAAAAATTGGAATAAACATCCCGGGATATTTAGAAAATCTTGGAGTACTTGGAAGGATTATGATAATAAGAAAAAACAGGCGACATTTGATAAATTTTATTAGATAGTAAGGTTTAAATATATGTTTTTTAGTAGATAAGTGCATTGTTTAAAATGGAAGAAGAATTTATTGTTTATAGGGAAAGAGAAGTCGTTAAAGGAGAAGGAACTAAAGAGGAAACCGGGAAGAATGTAATTGGTAGCAATTCAAATATGCCTAAGGTAGTAGTAATAAGTAATTTTATATTTATGGGCTATGAGATTTAATAGATACAGGATATTTTAGAAATGAAAATAAGCATTAGTGTTGTAGATGGTAAAATATTTTTAGAGGATAGAATAGTTGATGTAAGTACATATGCTGTCTATCATAAAGCTAAAGAATCAGATTTAGAAAGATATTATGATGAATTTATAAATCATGTAAATGAAATACATGATTATTTTGAAGATACAAACGCATTTGAGAAAACTCTTAATGAAATATCTTGTAATAAACGTCCTAAGTTAGTTTCAAGAGATAAAAAACGCCCATTTTGGTTTCCTTTCAGTTTTTCTTATCTTATGCCATTAAATCCAAAAAATAGAAATTATGATAATTATTTTATAGCTTCATGTTGTACAACTAAAACTTCTAAAAAATTAATAAACTCTGAGCATCCTAAAAGTTCATTGGATGATAAATTTTCACAATATCCCGATTATGAAGGTATATTAGAGATAATAAACGATGAGCTACCTTGTATAGTAAAAGGATCAGTGTTTCATGAGGCTTTGCATTATTTGATTTTTAAATATCAAGAAGAAACAGGAAGGCGATTTACTGATGGAAAAGTACCTGAAAATGTAAGATATAATTTAGAACAATCTATGCATGAGGCTGCTGTTGTTATGTTAGAGGATAAATTATTGCAACATGATAAAGAAGCACTTTTTGAAAAAAGATGGTTAACTTATAGGTTAGATTCACTTTTTGTAAATGCTATAAGTGCATTATCAAGTATGTCAATTGGTATTCTTTTTGGATTATCTTTTGCTAATCCATATTTGCTTTTGGGCGTAATTATTCCTGGTAGAATAAGTGATTTTTGTTTGTTTAAATATAAAGAATCATTTAAGAAAGAATTAATAAAACCTAGAGAATATCCTAATTTTAAGATTTAATAAATATTAACTACTTTTATATAATAAGAAAAGTTTAATTATAGGATAAAAAATAGTTTTGTATAGAGTAACAAGGGGGCTTATTAATGGATTTATTTAAGAAAAAAAAATTTCCACAATATATTAAAGAAACTCCTTCTTTGCCCAATTTGCCCAAATATGAATCCCAATTCGGAGATCAAGAATTTAAAAGAACAAGCAAGCATGATGTGATTGATTATGAAATGGGTAAGCCAGCTTTAGATTTTGAAAAACCAGAGTTTAAGGCAATATCTGATATTGGTTATAAAGAAGATTTAAATATACCAACTAGGATGCCATCTAAATTTGAATTAAGAACTCCTGAAATAAAAGAAACTTCATTTAATCAATCAATTGTTCCGACTAATATCCCATATGAAGAAAAACCTGTTCAAGAAATATCAGCAAAGATGATGGGTACAGAAATGGAACAACCAATATATGTTAAACTTGAGGATTATAAAAAAGCAGTGAAAAACATTTCTTTAATTAAGGATAAATTGAATGAAACTGAAAATATTATAGTAGAGATAATGAATTTGAAAAAGGCAGAAGATGATCAGATTTCAGTATGGCAGAAAGAGATAACAGAAATAAAAAATAAATTATTAGAGGTTTATAAAGGATTATTTGAGGTTAATAGATGAAGAGCGACATACATGTAAAGATAACAGGCACAAGGCCTCTTAAAACAATTATTCTCACATCTGCTAAATCTGTGGCAGAACAATTACAGGTATATAATAAATTAAAAAAGATTAGGGACGAGAAGAGAAAAAAAATAGAACAGATAGATAATTTGCTTTGGGGGATAAGAGAAGCATTTGAGGAATTAAAAGTTAAAGATATCTCTTATAGAGGTCAATTTGAAAAAGAAGTCGTTGAAAAGAAAGAAATTAAATCGCAAGTAATAGTTCCTAGGTTAGATAGGCAGGAATTACAATTAGCTAAGGAATTGGAAGATATTGAAAGGAAGCTAGCTTCTTTGTGATTTAGAATATTAAATAGCAAGTCTTTTAAATTTCTTTTTAAAGTAAAATTGTATGAAAGCTATAGAATTAAAGAAGAAATATATTGAATTTTTTAAAAGTAAAGGGCATAAGGAAATTAGAAATACTTCTTTAATACCGGAGAATGATCCTACTGTTTTGTTTACTACAGCAGGTATGCATCCTTTAGTGCCATATTTGATAGGACAAAAACATCCTTTAGGTAAAAGATTAGTAAATATACAAAGATGTATTAGAACTGGTGATATAGAAGGAGTTGGAGATGAATTTCATAATACCTTTTTTGAAATGTTAGGCAATTGGTCTTTAGGCGACTATTTTAAAAAAGAAGCTATTGAGATGAGTTTTGAATTTCTAACAAAATGGTTAAAAATTCCAGTTGAGAAATTAGGTATTACTGTTTTTAAGGGTGATAAAGATGCTTCTATGGATGAGGAATCTATTAAAGTGTGGCTTTCATTAGGTATATCAAAAGAAAGAATTGCTTACATGGGCAAAGAGGATAATTGGTGGGGTCCAGTAGGTTTGATAGGTCCTTGTGGTCCTGATACAGAGATGTTTTACTGGATTGGGAAAGAAAAGGCACCAAAAATATTTGATCCTAAAGACAAAAAATGGATAGAGATATGGAATGATGTGTTTATTGGATATGAAAAGACTGCAGATGGTAGGTATGTTACTTTAAAGCATAAAAATGTAGATACTGGGATGGGAGTTGAAAGAACAACAGCTGTTTTACAAGGTAAAGAAAGTGTTTATGATACTGAATTATTTTTACCTATTATGGGGAAGATTGAGGAGATTAGTAAATATGATAATATAAGATCAATGAGGATAATTGCTGATCATTTAAGGGCGGCTGTGTTTGTATTGGGTGATGAAAATAATATTGTTCCATCTAATATAGAACAAGGTTATGTTTTAAGAAGGTTGATAAGAAATGCTATAAGACATGGAAGATTACTTGGAATACAGGGTGATTTTACTAATAAAATTGCTGAAGTGGTTATCGATAACTACAGTGAGGAATATGTGTTATTTATAAAAAAGAAGAAATTTATATTAGAGGAATTACAAAAAGAAGAGACCAAATTTAAGAAAACTTTAACCAATGGACTAAGACAATTTGAAAAGTTTGTTAAAAGAGGCAATTTAAGTGGCAAGGATGCATTTGTGTTATTTTCTACATACGGGTTTCCTTTGGAAATGACTGAGGAATTGGTTAAAGAGCATAATGTTAGGATTAGTAGAAAGGAATTTGAAGAAGAATTTATGAAGCATCAGGAATTAAGTAGAACAGCTACAAAGGGGAGATTTAGTTCAGGTTTAGCTGATAATAGTTTGGAAACAACAAGATTGCATACTGCTACACATTTGTTGCACAGTGCTTTAAGAAGAATTTTTGGTAATGGGGTACAACAGAAAGGTTCTAATATAACGTCAGAAAGATTAAGGTTTGATTTTTCTTTTGATAGGAAATTAACTAAAGATGAAATTAAAAAAGTAGAGGATTTAGTTAATCAACAAATAAAAAAAGAATTGAAAGTTACAAGAGAGGAGATGTCTCCTAGTGAAGCTAAGAGATTAGGAGCTTTAGGGTTTTTTGAACATAAATATGGAGAAAAAATTTCTGTTTATACTGTTGGTGATTTTTCTAAAGAAATATGTACAGGACCGCATGTTAAGAATACAGGTGAATTAGGTAGGTTTAAGATTGTCAAAGAGGAAGGTATTGCTGCTGGTATAAGGAGGATTAAAGCAATATTAGAATGAAAGAGTTTGATATAATTAAAGAACAAATAAAAGAATTAGAGATTGCTTTAAATAAAAAAGATAAGAATAAAATACGTGAATTAATGATAAAATAATAGTAGATTTGGAGAAGATTTGTTATAAACCTGAAATGAATATCCAATATGTTTTAGGTGTGCTAGAGAAATTTGTAAGAAAGATATTAAAAAATCTCTCTTTTGAAAATTGCTTGTTCAAGACTCCATTTTTTTGATCCTTTAGTTAGTAATATTAAGAAAGATACAAAATAAAGCAATGCGAGTTCTCCTTGATTTTGTATTGGAATTAGACCATTGGGTATATGGGCCATGAAGTAAGCGACTAACATTTCAATGGCTGTTATTAATGAAACTAATCTTGTAAATAAACCTAAAATTATAAGAATACCACCAAAGAATTCTATAATTCCAGCTAAGCCCATTAAGCTAGTTAATTGTACAGGGCCGCTTTCTGTAAACAATCCAAATAACTTTTGTACACCATGTTGTAGAAATAATAAGCCTACAAAGATTCTAAAAATGGAGTAGAAATAGTCAGATACATTTTTTAATGGATTTCCTATAATCATAGAAATTATTGTATAAAATTGGTTTTTAAATATTTCTTTGCTGAAAAATGCTAATTAAATTCATTTTATTTGAGTTACAATTTTTTAAATAATAAGTTTTATATAGAATGTACTTGTTTTAATTTTTTTATGAATGAAAATAAATTTTTTAATGTACTTAAAACACATTTTGTGGATACTACTGCAGGGTATTTTGTAACCAATCCGATATTTGCCCTATTTGAGAATTATGTATATGGTTTTAGTGATAAGGCTTCATTATATGCAAGAATCGCTGCAGGAATGTTGGCTTATTTAGGTGTTGGATCTTTAATGACTAGGGGAAGGGACTTATCTAGACACTTATTTAAAATTAAAGATATTAGCTCAGAAAAGATTCAATTTTTACATGACACTGTATATAGCATTATTTTTACAGGTGTAGTTTCACCATTCGTTTATATAGTTTCAGGAGCTAATGATAAGGAGATTTTAAAAGGAACTTTAACAGCCACAGGATTATCTTTAATTAATGGTTATATTGTTGGTTATGCAGTAGATTTATTTAGAGATTTATTTGATATACATAATTCTAAAAGGATACCAATATATATTAATAATTTGTCATCTAAATCTAAGAAAAGCTTAGCTGTTATTTTAGTTGTAGGATCGATAGCTGTTAATGGAACAATATATAAATTGACACCTGAAAAATCAAACAATGTTACAATTGAAAATATAGTTAATAATTAATTTTGTGGAAAAAGTTTATTGTATATACCGAATCTTTTAGCAGATTGTTTTATAACATTTTCTTTTTTATAACCACAGTATCTAGTAAGAAGATTTGCATAAATACAGGCCCCAAATAGCTTAGTTAAATCAGCATTAATTAATTGAGATAGTTTTTTACAAGATTCATAAAGAAGTACATTTAGGGGCATATCATAATCAAGACAATTAATAAAGTCGTAAGACGGTTTAATACAATTAAACTGAGAGTTTTTGACAATATTCATTATTAATTTTTTTGACTTTTCGTTATCTAGACTTTTAGTAAGAATAGATGCACAACTGTGGAATCCTTTTGCTATTGTTATATCTGTAACTGGTTCGAAACAGATTCCTGCTAAAAAATCTTTATTAGGTTCTTTTTTGACCGGAGCGAATTCTACTAAGTCTTTATTCCTTTTAATTACTTCTTCTAATGTGATATCTAAATCTCCCTCTATGCCAATAATATACAGATGCTCATAATTCCAATTAACATAATTACCATTTATTGAATGAGTTAGATCTTGCTCTATCATAATAACGAGATTAGTTTAAGCATTATATATTTAGCGATGTTAAAACCCTACCAGAGAAACGCTCTTCAAAAGCAAGTAGCACTGAAGTTTGTTTCTCTGGCGGGAAAAGAGGTGATCTTTAAAACCCAGGAAAGATGCCCCTTCAAAAGTAGTGAAGGAAGGCCATCTTTCTGGGCAAACAAGAGGTGTGAGTGTTATTTGATTTGTGTGAATTCTTTACTTTTACATGTACATTCTATTTCTGGCATATTATCTACTATTTCGAATATTACGCCGCAATTATTGCATTTGTATTCTTTTAATTCCATTTTAGTATATTATGCCTATTAGTACATATTTTATTTGTTGAAATCTTACTTTTTCTGGATCTGCTGTTTTGTTATTATCACCTTTAAATATGAAGTATTTCCCTCTCGAATCTTCTTTTATGTTTACAACCCTGTGAACAATTAATTCTCCTGTTATCTTTGATTCATATGCTGCTATATCCCCGATATGAATCTCATTTTCATTTCTAGGTATTAATTCAAGGCCATTGGCACCATAATCAAATAATGGGTCCATTGAATTTGTGTCTGCATATGTTGCCCACGATGCTCCTTCAATATCAATTACTATTTTATCTTTGTAAACATGTATTTGGTTTTCTTTGATTCTGTCATACGGCGATGCTAATTCATATGGTATTTCAAATGCAAATGCTAATGTTGCAGCAGTGATTACTAATGAAATTAATACTAAAACACTGGAAATTATTGCCCCCCTGGTCATTTTATTACTTTAGAGTGGTATGGCTACTATATAAACTTTTCTATTATAGTAACTCTAAAGTAGCACTTTTATTTTAGTAAATTATAGTGATTTTATATACAATGTTTAAACTAAATGATACTGTAGTTTATGATATTTTTGATCTTCAATCTATATATGTATATATGTCAAAACTTGTATATATATTTTTCGCTTAATCTCCTATATATTTGGAATATAGGGATTTTGCTTCTTCTTCTGAGTTTGTTTTTATTAATACAGAATTAGGAAACACTGTTAATTTATTAAAAATAATTGTGTTTTTAACTATTATAGCACCATGGCTCTTTAGTTGTTTTTTAACAATGTTATAATTAAATTTATTTCTAAAAATATAAGAATCACAGTATTTTTCTATGGTTTTTTTACTGTTTAAATATTCAAATTTTTTATTACAAACTGGGCACTTTTTATTAGGGCTTACTTTAATTTTAGTTATTGAGTTGGTGTTGAGATCCAGATAGATTAAATCTTTTTCTGGATTATTATTTGTTAATAATTTAATAGTTTCATTTACTTGTATAGAGGCAATTATATTTGTTATTGTATTTAAGACGCCAGAAGTTTCACATGTTTCTGTTGTTGCTGAGTTTTTTAAAAGGCATTTAAGACATGGTTTTTTTATTATATTAAATATATAGCCTTTATCTCTTATTGCAGATGCGTAAATAAGGGGAATATTGTTTTTTATTGAAAATTCATTAAGTAGAAGTCTTGTTTCTAGATTATCAGTACAATCCAGAATTAAATCAGATTTTATTATATTAATATTTTTATAATTAAGATCTTCAAAATAAGCTTTTATTTTTATTTGTGAGTTTATTTTTTTTAATTTTTCTCCTGCTGCAATTACTTTTGGCTTATTAATATCTTTTTCATTGAATAAAGATTGTCTTTGCAGATTTGATAATTCTAGAAGATCTCGGTCTATTAAAATTAAGTTTATTCCTGATCTTGCCAGTAAATTAGCAGTTACTGTACCTAAAGCACCTAAACCAATAATTGAAACAGTTGATTTTTCTAGTATTTTTTGAGCTTTTTTTCCTATGAAGATTTCCTGTCTTGAATAACGCATAATTCAGGTAAAGTAATTAATTTTATAAGGCTAACTAAAATTGAAATAGAGCCTGAATTCTTGGAAAAGGTTGGGGGAATTTTTTTTAATCCAGCTTTTTACATATTGAAGGAAGCAAAAATCACATGTGTTTATATGATTATTGCATATAGAACATTTAATATTATTACTATATGTTGAGATTCTAAAGAAGGCATTAGCTTTTCTTTTAATTAGTGGTATTAATTTGGGTTTATGGATTTTTAACCATTCTTCTACTTGATTTTCTAAACAATTTTGGCAAATAGACATCTTAATATTTTGTTCTAGCGCTATGCATTTTTTGTTTTTGAAATTTATTTGCATCTTAAACATCCCAAGAAGGAGTTTAGTAATTAACAATCTATAGAAATGATATTCAGATAGGTTTTGCTAATTTTAAACTGCATATTTTCTCTTAATTAAATTTTATTTAAAAAAGTTTAGTATATATATTATATCCAAGAAAATATAATAAGTATTGTATAAGTAGATATACCAAGGAGGAAATTAAGTGGTTTTACTTTGCTTTCTTTCGGTATTACCTCTCTTGTTATTATACATAAAATGGCTCCGCTTATAAAAGCTAATAGAATGTGATTTAAATAAGGCGTTATTATAATACTGGATGCCAGAATTACGCCTATAATAGGGGAGCTGGATAGAACTAATTTTAGTAATTTATTTACTTTTATAGATGAATACATTTCATTCATAGAAATAGAACCTATTGTAGTATGGAATAATAATGGAATGAAAAAAAGAAAACCTTTAATTTGATTGGCTATAGTTATATTAAATAAGATTATACCAATAATTAAATAATAAATTAGGAATGTTAAAGAATGAATTTCTTTAAGTTCCTTTAACTTTTTAGATTTTGATTTTTGTTGAGAGATAAATTTTTCTGTTAGGTAAAATAAGATAAAACCCAATAGTATAAATAGAAAAATAGAATTATTTAATAAACTAATACCTTTAAATGTATTTGGAAATAACTCCAGTATTAAATATGCTAGTAAAACACCAGCACCAAATGAAATTACCTTTTGTTTATTCTTTTTTAGGTGGATTAGGTTTCCTCGATAATGTGCAATACTTAGGATTATGGCAAATGTTAAAGGTAATAAAGTCATCATCTTTTTAAATATTTAAAATTTGATTGTTTATAAAATTTGGGATAGGTTTAAATATATTTGTTTATTGTTTTTGTTAAAGGTGTGTCATGAAAGTTATTTCTCAAAGAGAATTAGAATTACCAGATGCTGTTATAGGTAAATTATTGGAAATATCAAGTGAACATAAGGATGTTATTTCTATTAGTGTGGGGGAACCTGATTTTGTTGCTCCTAAACCTATAAGAGACTATACAAAGAAAATAATAGACAAGGCAACACATTATGGAGCTCCACAAGGGAATATTGAATTAAGGGAAGCCATATGTAGAAAATTAAAAATACATAATAAAATATATGCTGATCCCAAGAATATTTTAGTTACATGTGGAAGTCAAGAAGCTATTTTTGTTGCTATGAATACTTGTTTGGATGTTGCTGATCAAGTTATTGTACCAAATCCGGGATATTTAGTTTATACACCGGCGGTAGAGCTAGTTGATGGGGTTCCTGTTCCTTTAGAGATTAGAGAAGATGAAAATTGGGAAATAAATATAGATAGATTAAGGAAGTTAATTGATAAGAAAAAAACACATGGAATTATTATTAATACACCAAATAATCCTTTAGGTACTGTATTTGATAAAAAAAAATTAGAAGAAATTGCTGATATAGCTGTTGAATATGATTTGTATATATTTTCAGATGAAGCTTATGAGAAATTAGTTTATGATAAAAAGCATGTGTCTATTGGAAGTTTTAATGGTATGGAAGATTACGTTGTTACTTTTTATACTTTTTCTAAGAGTTATGCAATGTGTGGCTATAGATTGGGTTACGCTGTTGGGCCTGAAAAATTAATAAGCGCAATGAACAAGGTTAGCCATTATATAACTTTAAGTGCTCCCACTATTTCACAATTAGTTGGTATAAAAGCCTTAAGTCTTTCAGGTAAATATACTGAAATGATGAGGAGGGAATATGATAAAAGAAGGAAATTTATAGTTAAGAGATTAAATGAAATTGGATTGCTAACCAGGATGCCATACGGGGCATTTTATACATTTTCTAGTATTAAACATTTAAGTAAAAATAGCTATAATTTTGCTAAGGATCTTTTAAATAAAAGCAGAGTTGCTGTTGTGCCTGGAACTGAATTTGGTAAATTTGGTGAAGGTTATATAAGAGTTAGTTATGCTACAGACTTAAATAAAATAAAAATTGCTATGGATAGAATTGAAAAATTTGTAAATAAGGGCAAGCCCTTATCAACCCACTCCGCACTTGGAAACTCCATACTTTAGTGTGGAGAGGATATAATATAGGCTTTTTATTCAAGATTCTTATGACAAACACAATAGAAGATCCGAATGCTAGGTATGATGAAGGATTTAAACTAAAAGATTTGCCTAGAGATTTAAGTCAACACGAATTAGGTTTTGCTGTAGATACCAATGGTTCTTGTCTTCAATTTTATT
>CAZPBI010000026.1:3740-12654 GCA_964584825.1 Candidatus Woesearchaeota archaeon | reverse complement strand
AATGCTGGTTATTACATCTTTTGTTAATATCTATTCATTTAGCATACTAAACATTTTTTTGTTCTTGCTCAATAAATGCTTCATAATTACAACCAACATCTAGTAATTTACCCCTATCTTTATATTTATTAACTATTTTTAGTCTATTTATAAAAGTCTTTTTATCAGCTATATTATTTTTCATATAATACTCGTAAGAAGATGCTTTTTCTTCATTATAATTTTTAAATAAATACTCTTGGTTATATCTAATCCTACTATAAACAAGATCGCAATTATTACATTTTACAATAGTTATCTCACCAAAATTGTACAATTTATTAAAACTATCAGAACCGCACATTAAACAATCTACAGTTTCATATATGCTCATCTTAATTCTTTTTGTATACAACCTTATAAATTTAAATATCTATCTTTTAAGAAATTTATATCTATATAACCTACTTATATGTTTTAAATAGTCGATATGTTCCTTTAATCCTAATTTGCTAGATCCAACATACCTATTTAAAAATATATATGGTATCTCTTTAAAACTTTTATATTTGCCTTTAACTAATAACTCTAATAAAATCTTATATCCAACAGGCTTTAATTCAATATCTTCTATTACCTCTTTTTTAAATAAGAAAAATCCAGACATAGGATCTTTAACTTTAGTTAGTGGTCTAGCTAGTTTGGTTGCCCCCCAAGATATCGCCTTTCTAATAAAGGGCCATTCTTCTACCCCTCCGCCTTTAATTAACCTACTACAAACAGCAACATCTATGTCATCTTTTAATATAGCTTCTATTAACTCTGGTAATTTATTTGTTGGATGACTTAAGTCAGCATCTATCACTCCTAATATTTGTCCAGAAGCATTTTTCCAACCATCTATGACAGCGCCGCTTAATCCAAGTTTGCCTGCTCTATGTATAACCTTTATTTGATTTTTTTCTGCTAATTTATCAGCCAAATTCCCGGTTCCATCAGGACTATTATCATCAACTATTATCAATTCAACATCATAATCATGACAATCATTAAATAAGTTTTTAACAAGCTTTTCTATATTTTCTTTTTCATTATATGTTGGCGTTACAATGCTTATTTTCATGAAAAAATGCCATAAATTTGGTATATATATTTTATTGTTAATGAGAATATACTAATAAAAACAAATTATGCTATCTGACTAATTAATCTCCAAGAATAAACTGTGTATAATGCTCTAGATAATGTAACTGCTATTGCTGCCCCTATTAATCCATAAAAAGGAACTAAAGTTATAAGCAATAAAACTGTAGATATAAAAGAGAAGATATTCAATTTATACAGCTCTTTTTGTTTTTTTTGTGCTTGTAATATGTAACTTATAATTACTCCTGGAAACAATAATGATGTTCCTACAGCAATTATCTGTGCAGGTAGTATAGCTTCATTATATTGTCTTGAATATATTAGAGGAAGTAAAAACGGAATTAATATTATCATTATAATTGCAAACATAGTGCTTAAAAGCAAAATTAAACCAAATCTATTTTTAAATCTCGAATAACTATTTGAACTATCCTCCTTACTAAACTTAGGGAATAATATTTCAGAAAATAATTTCATCCCTTCTTTCATATGTGAGGGAATTATAGTTGCCACAAGATAATTAGCTAATGTTGTAAAAGAAGCAAAATAAGGAATTATTAGTCTATCTGCATAAAAACCAAGTCTTTGAAATAATTCCATTACAGTAATGTTCTTGCCATAACTAATAAAATTTTCATTATTATTCTTATTAGTTATTCCTTTTTTAATCTTAAAGAATATGAATATGCTACCAACAGACATGCTAGCTAGAGTAATAAATATAATCCATCTTAAGTCTTTAGATATAAAAAGCGAGCCTATAATAATTATTATAGAAAACAAACTTAAAAAAGTGTAAAACCAAGAAGCTCTCTTAAAATCTTTTTTGCCTATAAAATAATGTTGGAAATCTGTCAGTATAAAATAAGGTAGAAATAATAAACTAGATAACCAGAACGTATGCGCTAATATTAAATCTCCCCTTAAAAAAAAGAATAAACCAACTATCAAAACACCTAAAATTCCCCAAATACCATAGAGAAATCTTTTTTTCGTTGCTATAATAAAAGAATAATCATTCCCCAATGCAACCTCTCTTTTCATGGATATCCTTAATCCTGGCATTGTAGCTATTGATAATATATCTATAACAGCTAAAACAAATCCATATCTCCCATACACATATTTGCTTAATAATCTTACTAAGAATATGCTTAAAACTAGTCTTAAAACAAGATTAACTGCATTTGAACTATAAAAATGAGCCCCACTTTTAATTAGATATTTTATATCAATATTAAATTTTTTTCCAACCCAATCCACACAATTTAATAATATCTTTTTCATATATAAAATTTATAATAACTATTTAAATAACTATTGACAAAACAAAGATAAACTTATAAACTATTTAGTAATATTTACAAATATGTATACAAAAGAAAAATTAGCCTTTATTTTTAAAAAACCAGAAATTGTCATCAAACGTCTATTTAAAAAACCAAATACATATACTAAATATGTACCTTCTTATTATGAGAATTTGCCAGATCTTCAATTTAATTTTTTTTTATTGAGCCAGTTTCTCTCTATAGATATCTCTTATATAAAAAAAATCAATCATGAATTATTGATATCTGATTTTATGAATAATACTTATGAAACTTATCATAGTCAAAAAAATGTAGAAGATTTAAAATTAGGATTATTGCCAATACATATACTTTGTCCTATTTTATATTTACTTTGTAGGATATACAAGCCAAAAATTGTTGTCGAAACTGGGGTTGCTAGTGGCTTTTCATCAATGTTTATATTAAAAGCATTAGAAGATAATAAACAAGGAAATTTATATTCTATTGATTTACCACTTAGATTATGGAAGAAAGATAAACCTTATGGGAAACTTGCAAAAATGAACCTGCCCCAAGATAAAGAAGTTGGTTGGGTTATTCCTACCTTTTTAAGACACAGATGGAAATTAATAGTTGGAAACTCACTTGATAAGTTAAAACCATTACTTAGCAAATTAGATAATATAGATATGTTCTTTCATGATAGCGAACATTCTTATGAAACAATGTCTGCAGAATATAATATTGTTTGGCCGCACATTAGAAAAGGTAGTTTATTAATATCAGATGATGTTGATAGAAATACTGCTTTTATAGACTTTTCAAAGAAGTATAATCTAAATAAAGTCATATTGTCTAATAGACTAGGCATATTATCTAAATGACTTAAATCTACTAAAGAAAAACATTTAAACCTTAGCTATTTTACCTTTTAGATGGTAAAATATAAAGTGACCTTTGATAGAGAAGCGTGTATTGGCGCACTTGCTTGCTTAGGTATGTCTCCAGATTATTGGATAGATACTCAAGATGGTAAAGTAGACCTAAAAGGCGCAACTTTTAATAAAAAAACCAGTAGATGGGAACTTATAATAGAAGAGGAAAAATTTTTAGAGCTTCAAGGTTCTGCTGATGTATGTCCAGTAAAAGTAATTGAAGTTGTTAAAATAGAAGAATAATAAATTATATTATAAATAAAAATAAATATTAAAATGGAACTTAATGAATACCAGACAAGAGGAGAATATCATAAAAATCTAGATAAAAATTGGAGCTATTACACATATTATATTAAAAAAATGGGTTTTGTAAAATCCTTTCTGAATAATTTACCAAAAGAATCAAAAATACTTGATATTGGTTGCGGTGAAGGAGTTCTAGTTGAAGAATTTTCTAAAAAAGGTTTAGATATAAAAGGTATTGATAAAAATTTTTCTTCAAAATATGTTATTAAACAAGATATTCTTAATAATAATCTAAAAGATAATACTTTTGATGTTATACTTTGCTTAGATGTGATAGAACACTTATACCTAGAAGATCAAGAAATTCTGCTTCTAGAAATTAAAAGATTATTAAAAAATAAAGGTAGAGTATTATTTAGCATACCTAATATGGCAACCTTGAAATCAAGGATTTTATACTTCTTGAAAGGTGACTTAGCAAGAACAGATATCAAGAAACATAAAGGAGAGCGACCAATAGCAGAGTCTTTGTCAATGCTTAAGGAGCATAACTTTAAAATAAAGTATAGAAAAGGACTGCAATATTTTAAGAGATATCCTTTCCTTAATTCAACGATAATGGGTTTTCCGAATTTATGTTTTATAAACATATTAATATGCGAAGTAAATAAAACACAATAGTATTATAAAAATTATTTTAATAAATTACATCTATAAAAAAACAAATATTTGAATAATGGAAGTTATAAAATTAGCAGTTTTAGGAGCAACAGGTTTTTTAGGGATTAATCTAGTCAAAAGGCTAAAAGAAGAGGGTTATGATTTCATTGCTTTAATCAGAAGAACTTCAAATACTAGATTATTAGATGAACTAAACATAAGCTATGATTATTGTAACTTTAATAATGTTTCTGATATAAAGTCAAAATTAGATAATATTAGTATAATAATTCATCTAGCAGCTATAACACCAAATAAAAAAGAACCTAATCTAAAAGATGCCAACATAACTTTTACTAAGAATATAATAAGTTCAATAAATAAAACTAAAATAAAAAAAATAATATATATTAGTTCTGCAAACGTCCTAGATAATATTCAAGATGATTATGAATTATCAAAGAAAGAATGTGAAAAATTAGTTATAGAAAGTAGTTTAAATTATGTAATATTAAGGCCAAGTTTAATCTATGGTCAATATGATGATAAGAACTTAACTACAATCTTACAAATAATTAAAAATTTTCCAATAATACCTATAGGTGGAAATGGGAAATATAAAATTCAGCCAGTCTATGTGGAAGATGTTGTTTCTGCTATAATCTTTTCTCTAAATCAAAAAATATCTAACAAAACTTATGTTGTTGCAGGTCCAGAACCTATAGAGTTTAATAAAGTTATAGATATTATTTCTTCAGTATTAAATAAGAGGAGGTTAAAGTTGCACATTCCTATTAGCATTACTTATATTTTATTAAAATTTTATAATTTTTTCTCTAGTAAAACCTTGCCTATAAAAAGTAAGAAGGTTATAGAATCAAAAAAATATGACATCTCTGCTACCAAAATAGATTTAAACTACAATCCAATTTCATTTCACGAAGGTATAAAAATATGGGTACAGAAAGAAAAAAAATTATTGTATTGAATCCACCAGGCCCAGACAACTATTACATAAACAGAGATTTAATGGGCGGCATGGGTGTAAAAAACTATATAGGTTCAAATCTAGGCTCAAGAATACTTTCCAAACTAAAAAGCAATCTTATAAGATTGCCAGTTTTGCAGCTTGTATATTGCGCAACAGTTTTGTATAATGCTGGCTATAATGTTAAAGTCATTGATGCACAGAATGATGGCACTAAATTAGATAAACTATTAATCTTGGTAAAAGAATTTGCTCCAGATTATGTTGTTATGGCAGTTTCATCTAGTAGCTATATATATGAAAGAGATGTTATTGCTGCTAAAATAAAAGAAACCTTACCTTCTGTAAAAGTTGTTGCTCTTGGAGACATGGTTAAAGAAATGCCTTCTATCATTAAGCCAAATTTTGACATAGGTATAATGGCTGAAGTAGAAACATGTATTTTATCAATAGTTGAAGATAAAAAATTAAAAGATATTCCCGGCATAGCTTACTTAGATTCTAATAATATTAAAATAACCCATGAAAAAGAAAAGCTTTCTCCAGAAGAATTAATCACATTATCATTTCCAAAATGGGATTTATTTCCCTTTCACAAATATAAGTATCATCCTATGCTTACAGTTCATCCTGTTGCCACAATATTAGCCTCTCGTGGTTGCCCTTATGGTTGTGGCTATTGTCCCTATCCTAAAAATCAAGGTTTGCAATGGCGTGCCAGGTCAGCAGAGAATATATTTAATGAGATTGTAGAAGATATTACTAAATATGGTTTTAAAGGAATATTTTTTAGAGATCCGTTATTTTCTTTAAATCAAAAAAGAGTAGAAGATCTTTGTGATCTTTTAATTAAAAATAATGTTAAAGTTAATTTTGTTTTTGAAACTCGTCCAGAACTATTGAAAAAAGAATTGATAAAAAAACTTTATGATGCTGGCTGCAGAGCTATAAACTTCGGCATAGAGGACATCCATCCAGAAATATTAAAGCAAATAAACAGAATCCCCTTTCCTTTAGATAAAATAAAAGAAACAATACATGAATGTGAAAAAGTTGGTATAAGAACTTCTTGCTTTTTTATTTTAGGTCTGCCTGGTTCAACAAGAGAAACAATAGAAGAGACAATATCTTGGAGTCTAGATCTATTTCCAAGCCAGATAGAATATAAGGTAGCAACACCTTTTCCAGGCACGTCATTATATGATATGGCAAAGAAAAATAATTGGCTTATTCATGAATCTATTGATAACCTTGGCGGTTACACATCAGTTATGCAGATTTCACCAGAATTAAATCCAGAATATTTAGAGAAAAGAGCTAGTAAAGCATTTAACCAATTCTATTTTAGGCCAAAATATATGTTTAGAGAGCTATTCAGAGGAAGAATATATTCTGCTTTAAGTATAATAAACAAATAATTATTTTTTAATCTTAAATTTAAGCATTATTATACTTGGTATCATCCTAATCTCTCTAAAAAAACTAAAGCTGCTTTTTTCTGCATAATGCCAATTTACCGGAAATTCTTTTATCTTCAATCCTTTTTTCTGTGCTCTTATCAAAAATTCTGCATCCCAAAACCAACCTCTGTTAAAACTATTATCATAACCCATCTCATCTATAAGTTTGATAAAAACATCTTGTTTTCCACCTTTGAAGCCGCATTGATGATCATATATTTTTGAATTATGATAAACCCTCATTATCAAATTATATATAGTGCTTATTACTTGCCTGTATAATTGTCTTGTTGGTTTAATTCCTAAATATCTGCTTCCAGTTACAATGTCATATCCATTACTAATATATTCTAATAACCTATTTAGATTTTCTATTCTTGTAGCTAAGTCTAAATCCATAAAAATAACATAATCAAACCTTGCCTCTCTAAATGCTTGTGCTAAATTTTCCCTTCTACTAGGCCCTATAGTTGAAGCAATAAATCTAATATTTTTATATTCTTCACTTAATCTTTTTAATATATTAATAGAATCATCTTTAGAATTATCATCAACTATAACTATCTCAAATTCATCTTGTATTTTTTTAAAATAATTATATATTTCTAATATGTTTTTCTCTAGTATTGCCTTGCTATTATATGTTGGAACAAATACTGATACTCCTTGTTTTAACATCCTATATCACGATTTACTTTACTTTTTAGTATCATAAACCTTATAAATATAGAAGTAATAATAACTTAACTATGGTTAAGACTATATTATTTACCATTCCAGTAGATGAAAAAGAAGTTTATGAGCAATTTGCAGAAATAGCTCCATGCTTGCCTCCTTTAGGTTTAGCTTATAATGCCGCTGTTCTAGAAAAAAATGGCTATGAAGTCAAGATAAGAGATACTTACGCTCTAAAAGAAGATATAAATGAGTTTGTAGATTATATTGTAAAAGAAAAGCCAGATATCATAGGCGCAGGAGTATTAACCTTTAATTTTCAACAAGCTATAAAAGTTACTAAGATGATTAAAGAACATTTGCCAAATACAAAAGTTGTCTTTGGCGGTCCTCATGCAACTAGGTCTCCTGAAGAAGTCATAAATTCTGGCTTGGTAGACCTTGCTGTTATAGGCGAGTCAGAATATACTTTTTTAGAGATTGTTGAGCATTATTCTGGTAAAAAAAAGAAATTATCTGAAATAGATGGAATTGCCTATAAAGAAAAAAATAAGATAATAAAAACAAAACCCCGTAGCTATATAATAAATTTAGATGAGCTTCCTTTTCCTGCTTATCATTTATTACCTATGGATAAATATCATCCAGCTCCAAATGGTTATAAGAAATTACCAGCAGGAATAATAATGGCAAGCAGAGGCTGTCCATTTACCTGCACTTTCTGTGATCGTCCTATATTTGGCCAGAAATATAGAATAAGATCTGCAGAAAATGTTATAGCTGAAATGAAAATCCTGAAAGAAAAATATAGTATGAAAGAAATAGATTTTTTTGATGAAATGTTCGGTATTAATAAAAAATGGCTTGATAAATTCTGCAACTTGTTAATAGAAAGCAAGCTTGATCTATTATGGTCTGCTTATCATCGCTGCGATAACGTAAATCAGGAAATACTAAAAAAGATGAAGCAAGCTGGCTGTTGGCGTATCTTTTATGGTGTTGAAAGTGGCAGCCAAGAAGTCCTAGATACTATAAAGAAAAGAGAAACTGTTCAGGATATGCGCAACGCAATAAAATGGACAAAAGAAGCAGGTATAGAAGTCATGGCTAATTTTATGCTTGGCCTTCCTAATGAAGACCCTAAAAAAGCAGAAGAGACAATAAGATTAGCTATAGAAACAGACCCAGATTATGTTAAATTCCAATTAACAACTCCTTTTAAAGGCACTGAATTATTTGAGAACTTTAGTAAATTTGGTACAATGTCTGGCGAACAATCAGACTTTAACACTTATACTCCTGTATTTGTTCCTTATGGTTATAAGGATAAAGAGGAGTTATTAGCAGTTGAAAAAAAGGCTTATAGGAAATTTTATTTAAGGCCTAAGTATCTTATTAGAAGGTTATACAAAATGAGAACTTTAGAAGATTTTAGGAGAAACCTTAATGGTTTTTTAGCAATAGTAAAATGGAATAAAACAGTTTAATCTTCTATTTTTTCTATTTTGATTATATTAACAGGGCATC
>CAZPBI010000026.1:0-3730 GCA_964584825.1 Candidatus Woesearchaeota archaeon | reverse complement strand
CAACCTCATTAACATCTAAATCTTCTTGATTTATTATTATTTCCCGCATTTTTGTTTTTTTATTATAACTAGCTCCAATCAAGTCAGCTTTATTATCATCAACCATCTTCCAGAACTTCCTTGCAACAGCTTCGCATGCAGCAGCGCCTATACATGCCTCTCTTTCATAAATTATTTTATACTTTGCCATATTTTATTCTTAAATCTTTATTATGACATATTTTAAAAATTTATCTATCATTTAATATACATGAATAAATTAAATGTACTTTGGATCAGTATAAAGCCATTATCTTTTCCATTAAATGAAGCTCTAATAGAGAAATATAATAGTTTAAGCAAGTATTTTAACGTTAATGTTATCTATATTTCTCTAAATAATAATTTTGAACATCATTCATTTAATAATGCTCGTTTTTATTCTATTCCTAAACTAGGCAGATTAATCTATGTTTTTCCAATTTATTTTTTATTGCTTTTCTTATATGTTCCGTTTTTAAATTTTAAAAAAAATATTAACGTTTTAATTGCCTCAGACCCCTTTATTCCCGGAATAATTGCTTCTTTCTGGAAAAGAATATTATTCTTTAAAAGAACTAGATTATTAGTAGAAGCCTTTGGCAATTGGATTAGAACTCCAACAGATCCTCTTCCAAAAATGTTTAGAAACATAGTAAAATCTATAATAATCATGGCAAGCAAGTTTTCAATAAATTCAGCAGACGCATTAAGAGCAGAATCTCAACTTACTCTAGCTTTATTAAAAAAATATAATAATAAAGCTGCTTCTAAAGTGTTTAACGATCTTTATTACATTGAGCTATTTAGAAAATGGAAAATAAATAAAATTTCTCATAAAAAAGAATTTCATATCCTGTTTGTTGGCAGGATTGTAAAGCTAAAAGGTTTGCAATATGTTTTATTAGCGTTAAGCAACATTATAAAAAAACATTCAGAAATAAAATTGCTTATAGCAGGCTCTGGAGAATATATACAAGAAATTAAAAAACAAACAAACACTTTAAACTTGTCTAATAATGTAATATTTCTAGGAGAATTATCTCAATCAAAAGTTAAAGAATATATCTATAATTCTGATCTTGTTGTCTTAACATCTATGAGTGAAGGTACTCCTAAAATACTTATAGAAGCAATGGTAATGCAAAAGCCTATAATAGCATCAAACGTTGGCAACATTCCTTCTATTGTAGAAGATAAACTAAATGGTTTTCTTGTTGCTCCTAGAGACATAAAATCCATAGAAAAAAGATTATTATGGTGCTTGAATAACAAGAATAAATTAGCTGAACTTGGTATTAAAGGAAATAAAAAAATTATTGAAAAATTTGAGTCACAATTAAGCATAAAGAATTATATTAAAAAGTATGTAGAAATAATAAATATAGCTTAGTCTAAACATTAATTTTTTTAAACAAACATATCTCGCTATAACATTTAATCAATTCAACATCCCTAACATCATAACTGTTTGGCCATAATATTGTCAATATATTTAAATTCTCATCGTAACTATATTCATTTTTTAACATCATAAAATAAAGTTCATCTATCTCTTCATTCAATATCTTATCTCTATTCTGGTTTACATTAACACTTATTTCTAATCTCTTATCAGCATCTAATCTTGGCTCACTTATCAATCTTAATTCTCTATAAGAAGTTTTATCCTCTAAAAATAGTTGATAGTCTCTGCTCCATATATAATGTGGTCCTTTTTCACTCCAATAATCTGTTTTTACAGCAGGAAATAAATAAGCACCGCCACCAGCAACAGCATACTCTACATTATACTCTTGATTTATCTTATTAAGATCATCAATAATCCTTTTTTCCCTATCATCAGCAAAAGAAGGATAAACTAACAAAATTATGATTATGAAGCTAATTGCTGTATTGATTATTAATGCTTTTTGCTTTATTATCTTAGATAAAACAACTATGACTATAGGCAAGATAACCATAAGCAACCTTAGCTGTCCTGTTGACCTATAATAATAAACTAGATTCTGTGCATAAAATAATAATGTTAATCCTATGAATATTATCTCTTTTTTATATTCTCTAAAATTTTTAAATATTAATAATGAAAATGGAGCTATTATTATAGGTATTAAAATCCAGTTAAAAGTTAAAAATCCAGGTATAACTTTCTGATTATTGAAATAAGCTGTTCCCAAAGAAGTTAATATTGTATAAAATGGTAATTTAAAATAAAAATAATCTATTACTAATCTAATAGAAAATGTAGGTATTACAGATAAACCTAATAATAGTATCTCTTTAAATGATCTATTAAAAAAGAATATTATGATGAATAAAGGTACAATAAATATCATATCTGCCCTTAAAGACATAGTAATACCTAAACATAATCCAATCAAAACAAGATATGTTTTCTTTCCATTTTTTTCAAAATAATTAAAAAATAAATAAGATAAAGCTATGAAGAAAGATATTGGTATTAATGGTGTTAAATCTAAGCTTACAAAATGAACTAAAGGAGATGTAACAAATAATAACAATGCTTTTTTATTTTCAAATAAATAATATAATAATGCTGTTGCAATTAACCATAATATGCTTGCAAATTTTAATATAAACAAGCTTTTTACTATCTTTAAAAACAAAGCAAGATACAAGCTGTATAATAATTCATGCATTAAGAAGATATTGCTGTTAGTTAATCCATTAATTGCTTTAGCTACACTAATAAATTCAGGGGTATCAGAAAATTCAACTTTGGTTGTAGTAAATATATAAATTAATAAAACTAAAATAAATCCTAGTAATATTAATAGTTTTGTTCTTTTCATATTTTTCTAAACACACATAATTCTTGATAGCATTTCTCTAACTTTAAATTATCTATAGGAATTTCTTGTTTAAACCATTTTATTTTTAATAAGTTATTTTTTTCATCATAAGTAAATTCTTCTTTTCTAAACACAAATATAAAATTCTTATCTTCTAATTCATTTAATATAGGGTCTTTATTTTGGATAAACTTTACAGATACTTGTATGTCCTTTGCTACTCTAATCTTAGAGTCAATATATTTATCATATTCTGTATACACACTCACATTTTCTTTATTTAACCTATAATCTCTCAGCCATACATAATGTAATTTATCATCCCAATAAAAAGCAGGAAAGGAAAATGCATCTCCATCAGATACAACAACATTATTTTCTTCAAATTCTAATTCTATAGCCTTTAAATCATCAGTTACTCTCTTATCTAAATTATTCCCAAAATAACTGCCCCTTCTATCAGATTCATCTACAAATGGATTTGCTGTAATAGTTAAAATGATTAAAATAGATATAACACTATTAATTATTAGTTTTTTATTATCAACATGCTTACTTAATAATAATATTATAAAAGGGGCTATTAACAATAATAATCTATAATGTGCTACTAATGATATAAATAAAAATGTCAATACTACAAACCAAAATTCTTTTTCTTTTCTATCTTTAAATATAAAAAACCATAAAGGAGCTACAACAAACAAGCTTACTAGCCATTGCCAGCTAAACCAAGCGCTTACAACTCCTGTTATAGGAGCAACTATGTTCACTCCAACTAGTTTTCCAGCACTTATAAAAGAAGTTTGCCCAGCTAGATATAATGCTATGCTATAAAATGGAAATCCAAAAACTAGATGTTCAAAAATTAAGCTAGGAATAAAAGCTATAAAACT
>CAZPBI010000025.1:0-12774 GCA_964584825.1 Candidatus Woesearchaeota archaeon | reverse complement strand
TTGGTTATGATATGCTTTATCTGTTGAGACTAATAGATCTGGGTATGAGTAAGATTCATGGGTTCTTCCTTCTAATATTAAATAAGTTTCTGGATCTTGTATATCTTTTTGAATTATTGTTTTATTACCTATTATTCTTTTTAGATTTGGATTATTCATCTTAAGGTTTATTCCTAAGAACAATATTACTTAATAGTATATAAATGTTTCTATTGTTATTACTATATGGTAATTATTAAATTTGGGTGATTATTTGGGGGACTAAAAAATGATAAACTTTATAAATGAAATGTTTAAAAATTACATTTACCTTACTGATAAAAATAGGATTTATAAAATGAAAGCCTAATCTAACCGCTGGTTCTATAGATCAAAAATAGCTCTATAAAATGCCAAATAAAAGACATCCAAGAAGGGGAAGTATGCAGGTTTGGCCTAGAAAGAGGGCTAAAAGGCCATTTGCTAGAATAAGAAATTGGCAAGATGATACTAAAACAAAAATTGGTGCTTTTATTGGTTATAAAGCTGGTATGACGCATATAATCGTGAAAGACAATTCACCAAACAGCATGTATAAAAATCAAGAGGTATTTATGCCTGTTACAATTATTGAATGTCCTCCTCTAAGAGTACTTTCTATAATATTTTATAAAAACTCATATGATGGTTTAAAAAAAATAGGAGTAATTCTTTCAAAGAATATTTCTAAAGACGTTAAGAAACATATTAAACTACCAAAAAGAGATATTAAAGAATATGATAGTTTTGATGATTTAAGATTATTAGTATACACACAACCATATTTAACTGGTATTGGTAAAAAGAAACCTGAAATATTTGAGATTATTATTGGAAAAGATAAAAATGAGAAATTAGAAATTGCAAGATCTTTATTAGATAAAGAAATAAGAATACATGATGTATTTAAAGAACAGAAATATTTTGATGTTCATAGTGTTTCAAGGGGCAAGGGATTTCAAGGACCGGTTAAAAGATTTGGTGTTCCTATAAGACAACATAAAGCTGAGAAAACAAAGAGAGGAATTGGAACTTTAGGTTCATGGCACCCGAACAAGGTTCAGTACACTGTACCGCAGTCCGGGAAGATGGGATATCATCAAAGAGTTGAGTATAATAAGCTTAATTTGATGATAGATTCTGTTCCAAATAAAATAAATCCAAAATCTGGATTTTTACATTACGGATTTGTTAAGAATGATTATATTTTATTGAAGGGTTCTGTTCCTGGACCTGCAAAAAGAGCCATAATCTTAACACCGAGCATAAGAAAAAATGTTATTCCTAATATAGAAATAAAATCTATAAGCTTGGAGAGTAAACAATGAAAGCTGATTTATATTCATTAGCTGGAAAAATTGTAAAGAAAATTGATTTGCCTAGGCAGTTTAATGAAATAGTAAGATTTGATATAATTAAAAGAGCAGTACTAGTTGTCCAATCTTCAAGGATTGTTAGGTATGGTTCATCTCCAGGAGCTGGTCAAAGATATTCTTCATGGATATCAAAAAGAAGAAGAGATTATAGAACTTCTTATGGTAAAGGAATTTCAAGATCACCAAGGAAGATTATGTGGAAAAGGGGGATGCAACTTGGATGGGTTGGTGCTACTGCTCCTAACACTGTTGGTGGTAGAAGAGCCCATCCACCAAAAGCAGAAAAAATTTGGCTCATTTATATAAATAAAAAAGAAAAGAAAAAAGCAATAAGGTCTGCTTTAGCTGCAACTTTAGATTTAAGTTTAGTAAAACAAAGGGGTCATAAAATTAATAATTTAGTACCTGTAATCGATTCTAAAATAGAAGATGTTGAAAAAACAAAGGACGTTGAAAAAATTTTATTGGCATTAAATTTTAAAGAGGAATTAGAAAGAACAAAACAAAAAAAGATAAGGGCTGGAAAAGGAAAAGCTAGAGGTAGAAAGTATAAATATAAAGTTGGTCCTTTGATAGTTGTTTCGAAAAATTGTAAATTAGAGAAATCTGCAATAAATTTACCTGGTGTTGATGTTTGTAAGGTTAAAAATCTAAATGCAGAATGCTTGGCACCTGGAACTAAACCTGGTAGATTAACAATTTTTACTGAAGAAGCTTTAAATGTTATGGATAAAAACAAACTATTTATGAGTGAATAAAATGGAAAGAATATTACATTATCCACTATCAACTGAAAAATCACTAAAACTTATGGAGAAAGAGAATAAGATAGTTTTCATAGTAGAAAAAAAAGCAAGAAAACAAGAAATAAAAAAGGCAATAGAAGAAATGTTTAATGTTAAAGTTATAAATATTAATACATCAATACAGTTGGGTAAAAAGAAAGCTTATATAAAATTAGCTCAAGAAACTCCGGCTATAGATATTGCAACTAAATTAGGTATTATGTAAAATGGGAAAAAGAATTATTGCACAAAGGAGAGGAAGGGGAACATTTACATATAGAAGTCATTCTTTTAGATGGGCTATTGAAGTTAAACATAGACCTTATGATGGCACTGAAAAAAATTCTGTGATAAATGGGATTATAACTGATTTAAGACATAATAAAGGATTTTTAGCTCCTATAGCTGAAATAAAATATCAAAATAATGAGATTTGTTATATCATGGCACCCGAGGGTGTTAGGGTAAATGATGAAATTCAATCTGGGGCTAGTGCTCAAGTTAAAGTAGGCAATACGTTACCTTTAAAATCCATACCAGAAGGAACATCTATTTATAATCTAGAAATTAAACCTGGGGATGGTGGTAAGTTGTGTAGAGCTCCTGGATTAGTATCAAGAGTAATTGCAAATTTTGGAAATGAATGTTTAGTTGAGTTGCCATCAAAAAAGCAAAAAAGATTACATCCAAATTGTAGAGCTACAATAGGGATAATTGTTGGTAGAGGAAGGAAGGATAAACCTTTTGTAAAGGCTGGAAAATTACACCATATAATGAGGGCAAGAGGAAAATTGTATCCGAGGACCTCTGGAGTAGCTATGAATGCTGTAGATCACCCGTTTGGTTCAGGAAGGGGTAGACATCATTCAAAGATAAAACCACCTTCAAGATTTGCTCCTCCTGGAAGAAAGGTCGGGCCTATTGGTGCTAAATCTATGGGGAGGGGAAGTAAAGCTAGGAAGGAGAAAAAAGTATGAAACAATTTACCTATAAGGGCAAACTATTAGAAGAATTGAAAAGATTAGATATCAAAGAGTTAGCAAAATTATTACCAGCGAGACAAAGAAGATCTTTAGTTAGAGGATTTAATGAACAACAAAAAATATTCTTAGAAAGAGTAAAGAATACAAAAGATACAATTAAAACTCATCTTAGAGATATGATTGTATTACCAGAGATGGTTGGAAAAACAATATTAGTACATAATGGTAAAGAATGGACGCGGGTATTTATTATTGAAGAGATGATAGGGCATTATCTTGGTGAATTTACATTGACAAGAAAGAAAGTACAACATTCAGCACCAGGAATCGGAGCTACAAGATCCAGTGCTGGACAAGCTAAGGCTAAGTAAAATGGAAAAATCAGCTATTGCACGAGGATTGGATTTACCAATTTCAACAAAACATACAATTGAAATTTGTAATTTTATTAGATACAAGACCATTGATCATGCCAAGAAAGAGTTAAATTTGGTGTTACAGAAAAAATTAGTAATACCTTTAAAGAGATTTCATAAAGATAGAGGACATAAAAAGAGTAATGGCCCAGGGTTTTATCCTAAGAAAGCAACAAAGGAAATGATTAATCTGTTAAATTTAGCAGAGGCTAATGCACAACATAATGGTTTAGGGAGCAATTTATTTTTGAAAAAAATAGTTGTGAATAAAGCTTCCTCACCTACGCATGCTGGTAGAAAAAGAGGTCATATGAAAAGAACACATGTGGAAATTGAAGTTGAGGAAATAGAAAATAAAAAATGATAGAAAGACAATTTATAAATCAACATTTGAAAGAAAAGCAAATTCAAGATTATCTAAAAGTCCAATTAAAAAAAACAGGATATTCCCACACTGAAATAAAAAGGACTCCTTTAGGTGAGAAAATAATAATTTATACAACACATCCTGGGATTGTTGTTGGTAAGAAAGGAGAAAATATACAAAAGTTAACTGTAACTCTTAAAAAAAGGTTCAAGATGGAAAATCCACAAATTGAAATTGGGGAAGTACAGAACCCTTTATTAGACGCAAATTTTGTTTGCGATAGGCTTCTTTCCTTGCTTGAAAAACTAGGTTCACAAAGATTTAAATCTATAGGCTATAGAACTTTACATGAAATTATGGATGCTGGCGCAATTGGGGCTGAGATTATAATATCTGGCAAGGTTCCCAGTGCTAGAGCTAGATCTTGGAGATTTTCTGTTGGATATTTAAAGAAATCTGGAGACGCAAATGAGAATTATGTGAAGAGGGGTTATAATTTTGCAAAATTAAAATCAGGGGTTATAGGCATTAGAGTAAGTATTATGCCACCAGATTTGATACTTGGAGACTATATAAAAATAAATGAACCTAAGAAAGAAGGAGCCGGTAATGGCCAAGAAGTTAATAAAGAAGAAAAACCTAAGAAAGATATACTAGTTGAGGAAATAACTAAGAGTGAAAATGAGCCAAAAAAAGAAGGCAAAGAAAAGAAGAAAGATAAAGAAGTTAATGGAAATGGCAATAATTAAAAAAAATGTATTGAAGAATATAACTAAAGATGAAATAGACAAGAGATTAAAAGAGCTCTATAAAGAACTAATGAAATTTAATAGTCAAAGAGCAGTTGGCGCAGCTATTGAAAATCCTGGTAGGATTAGAGAGATAAGAAGAACTATAGCAAAACTGCTAACTATCAATAAAATTAAGGAGGTAAATGACAAAAATTATGAGTGAAATTGATCCGATAACTGGTTTACCTAAGGATCTTGGTGTTTGGGAAAACATTGCCAAAGGTGGTCAGAGAGTTAAAATTAGAGAAGATAAAAGAAAATTTGGAAAAATAATAACAGTGATAGAAGGTATTAATAGTAAAGAAATTGATATCAAGGAAATTGCAAAAAAGCTTAAGGCCAAATTTGCATGCGGAGGAACTGTAAGAGGGGATACAATTGAACTTCAAGGGAGTCATGCTACAAAAGTAAAACAAGAAATGAACAAACTAGGATTTGATGTAGAAACAGAAAAATAGACAAAATATGGCTTCACGTAAAGATTTGGTAAGACATGAGTTAATAGGATTAAGAGTTAAGGTCCTTGAAGCAAAAATCCTTACACTTATTGGCCTACAAGGAAAAATTTTAGATGAAACCCAAAACACTTTACTAATTCGATGTAAGAATTCAATTAAAAAATTAATAAAGAACCAAGTTAAAATTACTGTTAAAGTAAATAAAAAGGAAATTAATATAAATGGAAAAGATTTAGTTGGAAGACCTCATGAAAGAATTAAAAAATGAAAACAACTATTAAGAATATTGGAATAAAAGTAAGCCAGCCCAATATAGCTAGTAGTAGAGATAAACACGATCCATTTTTTGGAAATTTGAAAGTTAGAGGCAAAGTTTTTGTTGGTAAGGTTATATCTGCAAAGGCACATAGAACTGCAAAAATAGAGTTTATCAGGTTGTTTCCTTTAAAGAAATATGAAAGATTTGAAAAAAGAAGAACAAGACTTATGGTCCATAACCCAGATTCCATAAATGCAAAAGAAGGAGATATTGTTAGAGTTATGGAATGTAGGCCCATATCGAAAACAAAAAATTTTGTTATAATTGAGAAGGTAAAAAATGAAAGCGATTCCAGCAAGAATAACTAAAGGATTGTCACACCGTTCATGTGTAGAAACCTGTGATAATTCTGGTGCTAAAATAGTTAAAATTGTATCTGTAAAATGGTCTAAAACTGTTAGAGGTAGAAAGCCTTCTGCTGGTGTAAGTGATTTGGTATTTGTATCTGTAGTCAAAGGAGAAAAGGATATGAGAAAACATGTTTTTCCAGCAGTTATTGTAAGACAAAAAAGAGAGTATAGAAGATCTGATGGAACTAGAATAAAATTTGAAGATAATGCAGTAGTAGTTTTAAAAGATGAGAAGGGTAATCCAAAGGGTACTTTGTTAAAAGGTTCAATTGCAAAAGAAGTTTCAGATAGATGGCCTAATATAGCAAAATTAGCAAGGATAGTTGTTTAAAATGAAGCAAATATTTTCAACCATGTGGAAATCAAGTATACAACCAAGAAAACAGAGAAAATATGTAGCCAATGCACTGTTACATATTAAAAGAAAGTTCTTATCAGTACATCTATCAAAAGAATTAAGAAAGAAATATAAAACTAGGGCAGTAAAAATAAGAAAGGGCGATAAAGTAAAGATATTAAGGGGGCAATTTAATGGTAATAGTGGTGCTATAGTTAATGTATTAACTAAAAAATCAAAGGTTAATATAAATAGTGCACAGATAGTAAAAATGGACGGATCTAAAGTGTATTATCCCATCCATTGCTCAAATTTGATAATTACTGAATTAAATGTTGATGATAAATTAAGGAGAAGGTCATTAGAGAATGTCACATCTCAAAAGAATAAGGTCAAATAAAGCATGGCCATTAAAGAAAAGGAAAGGAATAAAATTTATAGCTAGGCCTATGCCTGGGCCCCATAGCTTAGAAAATTGCATTACTTTAAATGTGATATTAAAGGATGTAGTAAGGTATGCTAAAACTACAAGGGAGGCAAAAAAGATACTCAATAAAGGAAACTTATTAGTAAATAATAAAGTTAGAAAATCGCATATATTCCCAGTTGGTATTTTAGATACTATATCATTTGTAGAACTTGGTGAATATTATAGGGTACTGTATGATAAAAAAGGAAAATTTTCATTAATAAAAATAAAGAAAGATGAAACTGAAAATAAATTAGTGAAAATTGTTAATAAAACTATTTTAAAGAAAATGAGAACCCAATTAAATTTTCATGATGGCACTAATATGTTAGTAGATAAAAATATTTACAAAAATGGAGATACATTATTATTAAATAATGGTAATATTTTAAAACATATTAAATTTGAAAAAAATAGTTTAGTTTATCTTATAGGTGGAAAACATAATGGGAAAATTGGCATTATAGAAGACATAAAAGAATCTTCTGCAATCGATGATGGGCAAATTATACTAAAGATTGGTAAAGAGAATATAACTACGAAAAAAGATTTCGCATTTGTAATTGACAAACTTTTACAAAATGAATAAGATGCAAGAAATAAAGATAGAGAAAGTAACTTTGAATATCGGGGCAGGTGGTCCTGGAGAAAAAATGGAGAAAGCACTTAAGTTACTTGAAAAACTAAGTGGAATGAAACCTATACAGACTACTACTAAGAAAAGAATTGCTGGTTGGGGTATAAGGCCAGAGTTAGCAATAGGTTGTAAGGTGACATTAAGAAAGAAAATGGCTGAAGAATTTTTTAATAGACTCATGGAAGCAAAAAATAGGATACTAAAGCTTACCAACTTTGATGATAGTGGAAATTTTTCATTTGGTATTGCTGAATACTTAGATGTGCCTGGTGCAGAATATGACATGCAAATAGGTATCATTGGTTTTGAGGCTGCAGTTACTTTAAGTAGACCTGGTTATAGGATAAGTAAAAGAAAAATACAGAAGAGGAGAATACCTAAAAAAGTAAGAATTACAAGGGATGAGGCAATTAGATTTATGGAATCAAAATATAAAGTAAAGGTTATTGAGGAAGAATGACAACAAGTGATTATAGAAAGGCATATACCCAACTGAAGGCAAATCCTATAAAATGGAAAAAATATTTAAAACATAATGCGCCTAAAAAGAGAACTAGCGGACAAGCACTACACAAATGTAGAAGCTGCGGTAGAACTCATGCTCATATAGAAAAATATCAAATAAATCTTTGTAGACAATGTTTTAGGGAACAGGCAAAAGAATTAGGATTTAAAAAGTATAGCTAGGAGATAAAAATGACTTTAAATGACCCATTAGCGATGGCATTATCCAATATATTGAATGCTGAGAAAGTTGGTAAATTGGGGTGTACTGTTTATCCTACGTCTAAGTTAATATTAGTTGTTCTTGAGATTATGAAAAAAAATAATTATATTGTTGATTACAGAGTAGAAAAAGATAATAAGGGCAATACTACCTATGTTACTTTATCTAGGAGTATTAATAAGTGCTGTGCAATAAAACCGAGGTATCCTTTAAAACTAAGAGATTATGAAAGATTTGAAAAAAGATTTTTACCTGCGAAGAATATTGGTATAATTATAGTATATACTAACAAAGGAATAATGCCTCATGTTGAAGCTAAAGAAAGGGGGTTGGGGGGTAAGCTTCTTGCTTATTGTTATTAATGAAACAAATAAATTTTTTTCAGAGAAAGTTAAAAATAGAAGAGAGTGTAAAAGTTATAATAGAAGGACATATCGTAAGAGTAAAGGGACCTATTGGGAAAATAGAAAAGAAACTAGCACATCCAAATATCAAAATAGAGGTTAAAGAGGGCAATGTTGTTCTTACTTCTAAAAATAATTCAAAACATGATAAAAGATTAATAGGAACTTTTGAGGCGCATATCAAAAATTTGATTTACGGTATAAAAAATGGATATACAACAGAATTAAAGATATGTTCTGGTCATTTTCCAATGAAAGTTACTATTGATGGCATGCAAGTAGTAATTAGCAATTTTCTGGGGGAAAAGATTCCTAGAAAAGCCAATATAATTGATGGCGCTAATGTAAAGTTAGATAATGATATATTAATTGTTAGTGGTGTTGACAAAGAAAAAATTGGTCAAACAGCAGCAAATATAGAAAGAGCTACTAGGATTACAAATAGGGATAGGAGAGTATTCCAGGATGGAATCTATTTAATTAGATAAAATGGAGACATTATTACGAATTAGAGAACAGATAAAGGCGAAAAAGCCAAAGTTTGTTAGACAGAAGGCTTTTGGTTTAAAAAAATTAAGTAAAAAATGGAAGGCACCTAAGGGGCAACATTCTAAACTTAGGAAAAAATTAAGGGGTCATTTAAAGCATCCTTCAGTCGGCTATTCTTCACCAAGAGAAGTGAGAGGTTTAACATCAAATGGATTAAAACCTGTATTAATAAATAGTGAGAAGGAATTTGGAAAAATTGATAAAAAGGTTGGATTAATTATTTCTAGTAAAGTCGGCGAAAGAAAAAGGATACAAATTTTAAAAAAAATAGAAGAAAGGGGGTTTCTTGTTTTGAATATTAAAGATGTGGATAAATATATTAAAAAAATAGAAGAAAAAATTAGCGAGAGGAAAAGGAAGAAGAAAGAAAGCGAAGAGAAGAAAGAGATTTCAAAGAAGAAAATTGAGGAAAGTTCTAAGCAAAGTAATAAAAAAGAGGAAACTCCTGAAGAAAAAGAAAAGAGAGAAAAGGAAGAAAAGAGGAGGATTTTGGAAGGTAAAAAATGAATGTAACACATCAAAAGGAACTTGCAGCTCAAGTATTAAAAATTGGTAAAAATAGGATAATAATAGATAGTAATAAACTTGCTGAGGTTCATGAAGCTATTACTAAAGGGGATGTTAGATCCCTGATGGCCAGGGGGCTGATAAGGATCAGGCCTATAAAGGGGCATTCTAGATTTCATGCACGCAAGATAAAATTACAGAAAAGAAAAGGAAGAAGAAAGGGTAGAGGATCAAAAAAAGGAAGTAAAACCTCTGTTTTATCACGAAAAAGAAACTGGATTATAAGAGTTAGAACTCAAAGAGAGTTTATAAAAAATCTTAAAAATAAAAGGTATATTTCTAACAGAGATTATAGAAATCTTTATTCAAAAATTAAGAGTAATAGATTCAGAAGCATTCGTTTAATAAAACTTTACATAAATGAAAATAATATGATTATTAAAAATGATTTACAAAAGAAAGCTCAAAGGAAAAACTAATTATAAAAAAAGATTACTATATCTATTGTCTAGGATGCCTAGGCTAGTTATACGTAAGTCTAATAGCATGATCTATGTTCAACTTATCGACTATTATCCTGATGGCGATAAAACTCTTGTAGCTGCAAATTCTAAAGAATTAATAAAGGTAGGATATAAGGGCAACATTAATAATACACCATCTGCATATCTAATAGGATTATTAATAGCCAAGAAAGCAAAAAAAATAAAGATAAAGAGAGCAACACCAGATATAGGATTCTACAGTCCAAATAAGGGGTCTTTGGTATTTGCATTAATTAAGGGGGCAATTGACGGTGGCTTAGATTTAAAAATACATGAAACTGTTCTACCAGAAGAATATAGAATACGAGGAGAACATATATCAAAATTTTCAAAAAAAAAGTTTGATATAATAAAAAATTTTGAAGAAGTTAAAAATAAATTAATTGAAAAATGAATGAACTACAGCACATCGAATCTGGAATAAGGAAAGGAAGGCCATTCGATATGGCAAGTTGGCAACCCAAGACCGAGTTAGGCAGAAAAGTAAAGGCTGGAGAAATTAAAGTTATCGATGAGATATTAAATTCAGGAAAAAAAATATTAGAAGCTGAAATTCTGGATGTTTTATTACCTGATTTCTCTTCTGATTTGATATCAGTTGGTCAAAGTAAAGGTAAATTCGGCGGCGGTAAGAGAAGCATTTGGAAACAAACACAAAAGAAAACTCAAGAAGGCAATAAACCAAAATTTGCTGCACTGGCTGTAGTAGGTAATAAAGCTGGTTATGTTGGCATTGGATATGGAAAATCGAAAGAAACTGTACCGGCAAGAGAAAAAGCAATTAGGATGGCTAAGTTGAATATTATAAAAGTTAAATTGGGATGCGGTTCTTGGGAAGGAAATCCATCTGATACAAATTCTATTCCTTATACTGTTAATGGAAAATGCGGATCTGTAAGGATAATATTAATGCCTGCACCCAAAGGTAGTTCGTTAGTAATTGAAAAAGAATGTTCTAAGATTCTTACATTTGCAGGGATAAAAGACATCTATTCTAAGACGTGGGGGCACACCGCTAATAAGCTCAATCTAGTTAAAGCGTGTTTTGATGCATTAAAAAAATTATCTGAAGTAAAGTAAGATGGAAATTAAAAGATTAGCTATTATTAGAATTCATGGTAAAAAAGGATTAAAGAAGGGTATAAAAGATACTTTTAATATGATAAGGCTCTATAAAAAAAATACTTGTGTTATTATAATAAATTCTCCATATTATATTGGAATGATAAAAAAGATTAATGAATATGTGACATGGGGGGAAATTGATGAGGCTACATTTAGTTTATTACTAAGTAAAAGAGGGAAGTTAGCAAGAAAAAAAGCAATTACAGAAGAATATGTAAAAGAAAAATTAAATATGCCTATGTATGAATTCGTTAAAAAATTTATTACGGCAAATATTGAATTAAAAGATTTACCAGGTTTAAAACTTTTCTTTAAACTTAGTCCTCCAAAAGGAGGTTTTGAAAATGGCGGAATTAAAAAACAATTTGCAAATGGTGGCGCCTTAGGATATAGAAAAGAAAAGATAAATGATTTACTTAAAAGGATGATTTAAATGATAACAAAAAGAAGAAAAGTTAGAAGGATGAGGGGATCTAGGACTCATGGAGCGGGTATTAAGAAACATAGAGGAGCAGGTAATAGGGGCGGAAGGGGGATGGCAGGAACTGGTAAAAGGGCTGATCAGAAAAAGCCGACTATAATCAATGAATACGGTTTATTAAACTATTTTGGAAAACATGGATTTAAAAGACCTAAGAGTGTTGTAAAAAAGTATAGAACAATAAATGTTGGTGATTTAAATTATGATAAATTAAAGATAAATCTTCAAGAAGAGGGTTATGACAAACTATTAGGGGGTGGTATACCTAACAAAGTGTATATAATTGTGGTAAAACATTGTTCTAAACAAGCAAAAGATAAAATAGAGAGTGTTGGAGGAAAAATTTTACCATTAGAATAAAATGGGTCTATTAGAAAAATTTTTATCAGTTTTACCTGAAGTTAGAGGACCTTTAGAGAAAAGATTGCCATTTAATACAAAACTTAAATGGACTTTATTAATATTGGGCTTATTTTTTATTTTGGGTAAGATTCCTTTATATGGTCTTGGAGCAAATGCATTATTAAATTTTGAACAAATATCCTTAATACTTGGAGCAAGTTTTGGTTCTATAACATCGCTTGGAATAGGTCCTATAGTTACTGCTTCTATTGTATTGCAGCTTTTAACTGGTTCTGGAATTCTTAGAATAGATACAACATCCCACGAAGGTAGAAGGAGATTCCAGGGAATCCAAAAGATAATGGTCTTTGTGTTTATATTGTTTGAATCTACTGTATATGTTTTATTGGGTGGATTATCTCCTAGTGCTGAATTACCTTTAAGTACTTATAGACTTGTCCAGTTTTTGTTAATTGTACAATTGTTTATTGGTGGATTAATAATTATGTACATGGATGAGGTTATAAGTAAATGGGGTTTTGGCTCTGGTATATCTTTATTTATAGCAGCAAATGTATCAGAACAAGTATTTATAAGGGCATTTTCTCCTTTAACATCTGGGGGCATATTTGCTTTTGGAAGTGGAGAAGCTCCTGTTGGACAAGTTTGGGTATTTTTTACTTCTATAATTAGTAGAAATGTTACAGGTGCTATGCTTGCTATTACTGCAATATTAGCAACTATTTTTGTATTTATGTTATCAGTATATTTCCAGGCAATGAAGGTAG
>CAZPBI010000024.1:12880-13211 GCA_964584825.1 Candidatus Woesearchaeota archaeon | reverse complement strand
GTGAACTTCTTTTCATCAAATATCAAGTATAATATTCATTTTATAAATATTCCTACTTCACCCTAACAATTCTTGCCAAAATTAATCTAGAATTATTAGCATAGTTTAAATAAAGATCACAATAATCTTGCTGAACCTCAGTTAAATAATCTGGAACTTTACCATCTAAATTAAAATTTTTTTTAAATAAATTTAAGTATTCTTCATTAAAATAACTTAAGATTTCATTACCGACATTAAAATCGATTTCATCATTTTCTATTTTTTTGTTTATAATCTCAACTGTGTTTTCAGCAGATTTTAAACATAATTCTAACATTTTTAAATTTTC
>CAZPBI010000024.1:12060-12870 GCA_964584825.1 Candidatus Woesearchaeota archaeon | reverse complement strand
TAAGAAATGATGTTTATTACACAATATACAAATATCCATTATTCATAAATTGTAATTTGTAAATACCACCCATATTTTAAAGATAGCTAACTCGTAATGGTATAAAAATATTAATGTACCAAAAAACACATTGCATAAACAAGATGTTCGAGAATTTTAATAGTTTATAATAATCTGCTCCCGCCGGGATTTGAACCCGGGTCTTCGGCTTTCCCTTTCTTTTCCAGGGTTTTCTCCCCAAGAAAAGCTTAACGAAAGGCCGAGGTGATGGACCGGACTACACTACAGGAGCATAAAATAAACTTAAAATTTTATTTTATAAATATTGCTAAATGGGCAGGGAGAGATTTGAACTCTCGACCTTAAAACGAAAAGCTAAACTATAGCTTTTCTCTGGCTGGCTTAGCTTATTATTGGTTTTTGAGTTTGTTCCAATAACAGTCATATAAGACTTACACTTATATGGACTCTCGCCATATAAACAGTGCTCTAAACCAAACTGAGCTACCCGCCCATTATAAAGAATCCAATCTATTTTCTTTTTAAACCTTTTCTAGTTTCTTCTTCGTATATTATTAAGGCATAAGTACCTACAGAATTTACAGAATAATTGACAGAAACTATTTGGCTTTTTTTAAATTTCTTTTCTTTTAAAAATAAAGTAATATTCTCATCTACACCTCGTATTACCCCAGATCTAAATTCTTTACATTTAAGCATCTAACTTTCCTATAAAATAAAAATTATTTAATAAACGATATAGCAATCTTCTTTATTCCGATTAAAACAAATACAACTGCAAATGCCTTT
>CAZPBI010000024.1:1874-12050 GCA_964584825.1 Candidatus Woesearchaeota archaeon | reverse complement strand
AATAGACTATCTCCCAGTCCACAATGACCATCCAAATAATAAAAATATAACACCAAATATCCACATATATTTAATGCAGTTACATTTCTTTTCACCACATATAGGACATATCATATTTTCACCTCTTTTATTAATATCTTAAATTTTTATTAAATAAGATTTTCCCACTACTAGTAAGAAATAAATATATTATCTAGAAAAAGTTTTTTTCTTTCTAAATTTAGTAAAAATTATTATTAATATAACTAATATAATAATACCTATTCCTATTAATATATATATAATATAGTTTTTGATATAATCAATTATTGTTGGCTTTTCTTCAATAGGTGGTGGACTTAATTGTCTTGGTGGTGAAGTAGGTGGCGTAACAGTTATTGTTGTGCAAACACCATTTTTACATTCCTGTCCAGAAGGACAAGTAACATCTATTGCACAACTCAAACAAGTTTCACCAGCATCTCTTCTTCCATTTCCACAATATGCCTCTAGTAGTTCCTCAGGTTCTTGAGTCCTGGTAATAAACCTTTCTTCTAAAACAATAGCAAAATTAGAAAATCCATCAGTTTCAGCAGAGTAATATATATAAGTATCATCACTAGATTCTACAAAGGTATCCAAAACTTTCCAACCATTATCATATTTTAAAAGCCGAATATTATTTTCATTATTATATCCCCTATTATTTAACCAACTCTTTTTAACTCTAAATTCTATGATACTCTTAATAAAATCAGATTCTACTAAATCGCTAAATTCAATATTAAAAAATTGATAAATATCATCATAATCTGGTCCTTGTAAGTTAGATGGCAATCTATTTAGTTTCTTAATCTCTAAATCTAAATCAAATACACCTTTTCTAAGTATGAAAATTAATTTTGTAACATCTAAATCTAATTTGCTAACTACTTCCATAATTTCTTTATCAGCCGCAATTCTATTAAAATGCTTCTTAAATAGAGATGAAGATACACCGCTTGTTCTTATTATATTTTCTATAGGTTGCTCCTGTAAACCAAATAAACACCCGTTAATATCTTCAACGCTTACAATAAACCCATTTACATTAGCAATATCGCCATTAATAATTTCTTTGGCTAAACCATCTACACTAACAACTACAGAATTTAATTTAATTTGTTCTAAAGTTAAATTCACATTAGGTATATCTAATACACTAGTATTAAGTATATAATTTGTTAATTTTGGATTAACAATAGTATCATATGTCTTAAATGAACTAGAGCTTAATATTTCAGATATATTTATTTGATTTCCCAATAAAGTTATAGATAAAGGATTTTGTTTTGTTGCACTTAAAGTGTTTATTAGGTTTGTAAAACTGTAAAGATATATCAAAGATCCTATATCTGCTTCTAAGAAAACACTATCATTATAAAATATTTCCTCACTTGATAAACTTGTTTCTATGGAAGGTGAAGTACCTAGTAAATTTCTTAAAATTATTATATCCTTAATAGGATAATTTTGTCCTTGGAAATTTATTTGCATATCTTGCAATGATGGAATTAAAGATTTATCTAAAATTAAATTCAAAATAGAACCCAAAGGAATATTAAAAAATCCACCTCTATTATCGCTTCCGTATACAGTAACATTTGCAAATACTTGATCATTTGGCACAGTAACTAAAACAGTATCAGATAAACTATTAAGACTTGGATTTTGTATAATTTCGCCATAAAGTCCTCTACTATTCCTATTATCTATACCTAAATTAACAGGAGTTAAATACACAGTTCTCCAAATTAGTTCATCAGCTTCTGCTTGACCCCTAATATTCCCCAATGAATAAAATTCATTATTACTAATGCCAAATTTAAGGTCTATATAATCTTTTTCGCCAACACCTACAGTGTCTCCTGAGAAATTTAACCTAATTTTATGTTCCTGAATAGCTCCGTCATAGATATATTGTATTATTAAATTATTTCCAGAAGTATTCTCATAATTAAAGTTTGCAATCTTATAATCATAATAAGTACTAACCATATTTGGGACAGAATTTAATTTAAATACCCTCCCTACCATACTGTTTAATTCTGTTCCTGCAACATATAGGAAACCACTGCCATAATCAATTCCATTTATATCATCTATACTATTTGAAGGATCTTCAACATAATTCCATATATTGGATCCTGAAGAATTTAATTTAATAATCCTAATTTTATTACCACTATCCTGATAGCCAGCAACATATATATTATCATTATTATCTATTGTTAATGCTTTAGCTACACTACTTATAGCATTATCAGTATAATTCCATAAATATCCACCTGCAGAAGACAATTTAAATACATACATAGAAGTACCTTTATAACCAGTAGCTACAATATCCCCGTTACTATCAGCCTTAACATCACTTATGTAACCACCACTAAAACTCTGACTATAAGTCCATATATTGGATCCTGAAGAATTTAATTTAATAATCTGCAAAGTTTGATCATTATTTACCATTGCTCCTACATAAACGTTATTATTACTATCTATATTAATAGAAGTAGCATAATCTATACCAATACTAGGATCATATGTATTATTCCACACATGTGCCCCATTATTTGTAATTTTAATTACCTTTATCATATTAGCGTTATTAACATAGCCAGCAACATAAGTATTATTATCATTATCAGTACTCATTGCAACTACATTATCTAATGCACCAGGAAATGGATCCTCTGTATAATTCCATCTAGGAAAACATGTAGAATTAACCCTTGTTACTCTAATTATATTATCATTATTTTCACTACCTGCCATATAAATTCTATTAGAAGGATCAACAGCTATAGCATATGCCTTATCTGCTCCAACACTGGGGTTTTGTGAATAATTACATATTGGAACACCATTACTATTAAGTTTGAAAAAGCTCATCGCGCTATCTCCATTTTGCGGACCTGACCAACCTGCAACATAAACATTATTTTGAGTATCTAAAGAAATATCTTCTGCAACATCATTAGAAGTAGATATATTCTCTAAATATATCCATGGTATATTAAATGATAAACCACTTGATAGAGTAGTGTTTAATATCCCACCATAAATTACATTATAAGGAGGATTATAAGAATCTTCAAAAAATACCAATACCCCTTCTTGGTATAAATTGCCTTGTCCAGTATTATCCACTAAATTCAATCCCCTTTGTAACCATACTTTTGATGTCTGTCTATTATTCACATTATTAGTTGAATTTACTGCAGACCATGATGTAGAATTAACCAATAAAGTGGCTGGAGATTGTAACACACTAATATAAATAGTATTTGCACTAGACATCCCATTCAGATGTCCACTAGCTAAAGTATCCCTTATATCATACCTTACTCTAAGATCCCTATAGTCTGAATTAGAAACAGTAAGATCATTTAAACAAGCAGAGGCATAATTATTGGGAAATGTGTAACAACCTCCTAAAGTTACAGGTTTACTAGCAAAATCTATTCTACTAAAATTATTTTCTACAGCAAATAATGGATTTAATTGATCCAAACTTGATAAAAACCATACCCAATTGGGATTTATTGAATTTTCATCAATATAAGCATCACCATCATTTACAATAGCCTCTGCAACACCCAAAGTTACTGTTGAATTTAAATTACAAGCAGGATCTAATATAGCTCTACCTGTAAATCCTTTTTTATAAGAAAATTCAGAATAATATTGATAAACTAAACCTAATACAATTACACCTATTATAACTGGGGCTAATTTAAACCACTTCTCCACATTTATCCCTCTTTTAATATAAATGCTATCTTTTATCCTATTTATATATTTAACTTACTGAAATTATTTAACTACATTAACTCAACAATGTAGTTAAATACTAGTTTTAATCTCAATCACATCCCTATGTTTCAGAATATGGTCTTTAGAAACAGCAATCTTCTTTTTAACATCAATAGCCTTAATAAAATTGTTACCTATATCACTATGTATCCTATAAGCAAAATCTAATGCAGTACTCCCATTCTTTAATAAGAAACAATCAGGTAAATAATGTCCATCCTTATCTTGTAAATTATTACCAACAGGGAACACAGCAATATAATCCAAAAATTCGAATACAGTCTTATTCAATACATCTTGAACACCAGTACTTCCAAATTTTTCCAAAACATTTTTCTTAATAAATTCCAAGGCTTTCTTCTGTCTTTCATTTAATTTTTCCTCATTAAATATCTCAAAATTATTTTCACCAGGAATATACACAATTAACCTATTCTTAGCAGCCTCTTTTAATGCCAATTCAGATTCGGCACTACAAGGGATTATAGTTAAATTAGAAAATTCTTTCTGCATTCTGTGTAAATTAAATTCACTACCTTCAATATCTATTTTGTTTGCAGCTATTATCATTGGTTTAGTTTTTTGTCTTAGTTTCCTAGCTAATTCAAATAAATCATCATTAGTCCATTGTATAGGATGATGTACTAATTTTAATTCCTTAATAGCGTCTTCAGCAACTTCTTCATTAACTTTTAATCCTGAAAGTTGTTTTGCAATTGCCTTTTTTATATTCTGATTATCTTTCCCAATTGTTCTAACAAATTTATCCCATCCTTTTTTTAATATTCCGAAAAACCACATATCAATTTCTTTTTCTAAAAATTTTATGTCTTTAGAAGAATCATAATTCATAGGAGGAACTAATTCACCTTTTTCATTAGTACTTCCAGAAATATCAACAATATGAATTAAAACATCTGCTTGGTTTAGATCATTTAAAAATTCTAATCCTAATCCTTTACCTTGATGTGCATTCTCGATAATACCAGCAACATCAATTAAATCTATAGAAACAAATCTATTACCATTAATACAATAGCCTTCTCTAGGATTACACTGTACATTAAATTCTTTATCAACACATTTTATTTTTACAAATCCAACAGCATGGTTAGGTTTTATTGTAGTAAATGGTCTAGGACTTATCTCTGCCTCAGCTAATGTAGCCGCCTTAAAAAATGTTGATTTCCCAGAACTAGGCTTACCAACAATCCCTATTAGCATAAATTTACCAATACAACAACTTTTAAAAGATTATGTGTTCTAATAAAATAATAAAATTAAAATACATGTAATCTAATAAAATATAAGTAAAAAGAGGTAAAATATGAAAAAATATCCAATTTTATTGATTATATTATTAATTCCTATTATATATGCTCAAGATTGTAATACAAAATGTATAGAAGAAGGGTATTCCTCAGGTTCTTGTACAACAAAATGTATGAATCAAGTAGAAATAACAGGAGCAACAGATTGTACAAGGAGAGGAGATGCAGTATTAGTAATAGGATCAGAGAGCATTAATACCTATGAAAATAATGACCCTTTTATTGGACAAAATGATACAAATCCAGAATATATATGGATATCTCAAAATCTTAAAACCAAAGCAGCAACTAATATATTTAATACCTCAGATGACACAGCACATTCAGGACCTCTACTAGGTATTAAAAATAACTTTGTTGCAACTGATATCGACGAAATAGGTATAAAAGCAATAGCAAAAGGTGAATCACTATGTCTACCAGATAACATTATATGTATAAAATTCAATGGGCTCACAGTTTCAGACTATGCAACCTATGTAATACAAAAAACTACAGTAGATTTAAGTTCATCAAACAGTTCCTGGAACAATAAACCAACAATTTTAATACATTCCACAACAGATGCAAATGGTCTCAAATTACAAACAAGTAGTTATGACTCTATAGCACCAAATACAGACGGTGTAACAACAGATAAAATTTGGATTATTTACAATAACACAATAGCATATGCAGCCGTATACTATGAAGATTCGACAAATGCAAAAAAATTAGCTGGATATATAAATATAGACAACCCTAATGATGATATAAATATAGCAGATATTAATTATAAAAAAACACTCGATAATAATATTCAAATAGACTTAAGAGGAAATTTTAGCGTTGCAAACAACCTAGACCTAGTATTAGATATATTAGCAGAAGAAGGTTCTGCTGGAACAGATGGTAATGATGATATCACGGTTAATTTAAAACATAATGCCAATGGTGATTTTGATGGTTTTGGTGCTACAGCATCATTGGCAGAAGAAGCAGACCTGGTCTGGGTTTCAACAAATATAGGAACAAAAGATGAAGATCATAGATCTTTATATGGGATTATAATTAAAGATCCAAAATCCAACAATGCATTAGATAAATTTGAATTTCAAGTGCCTGCAGATCAAGTTAAGGCAGAAATAGAAATTACTAGGACTCCATCAGCCATCACAAAAATAAAACGCGCAGGCACGACTGTTCTAGGCAAACAAATCCCGTCGCCTATTTTAGCAAGTGAAATTAATATAAGAGAAGATTATAACATCATATACATAGGAGGCCCTTGCGCAAATCCCATTTTGGAAGAATTCAAAGATTTCCCAAAATGCAAAGATTGGCCATTACAAAAAGGCGAGGCCATGATAAAGTATGTTAAAAATGGAAACAACATTGCACTTCTTATAGCTGGCACTACTGCTGAAGACACCAAAATGGCAACTGAGTTTATGGAAAACTTTCAAAATTATAAGCTTCAAGGCACCTATATAAAAATAAAAAATAAAAAACCAGAAGTAATTATCGCATCACTAGAAGGTATCGATTTTTCAGATTATCCATATCCATTTATCAAAGAGGGAAAGATACAAAATATGCTTCTTGTTGTTGGAGACAATGCATTAGCAGACGACACAATAGGCGCTCAAGATATAGCAAGTAGTTTATTTTTAATCACCAGAAGATCTTCAGAATTTTCAAATGAAACTAAAACACTAGACTCAAATGAAACTACAATTAAAAAAATAGCATTAGGAAATAAATTATCAGATAGACCATTTTTTAATCCTCTTATATCATACACAGATGTTAAAAACCTACTTAAAGGAGAAAATACTATTGGAGGAAATAAATTTAATTATAAAGAAATTATCATGCTCTATAAAGGCGGCCCATCCATAGAAACAAGTTTAAGTTCATCAGATGACACATATAAATCAAATGTGTATATGGAAGCAACATCAGGAAGTATTAGATACTATTATTCTTTTGAAGACACAGTAGATCTCACTTTAGCAACTGCTAAATCTCCATTAACTATAAATGTCTTAGAAAATGATCTTGCAATAACAGAAATAGAAACGGCAACAAAATTTAAGAGTCAAACTGCAAAAGAGTATTATATGAAATCTGGTAGCTCCGTAACTGTAGAAAGTAAACAAGTTTATTTAGTTGGTATTGGTAAAGATTCTATAATAGTAAGAACAAATAATACAGAATTAATAATACCAAATGCAAAATTAAGATTTATTAATGGACTTAAAATTAAAAACATAGATACTTTTTCAGAGGCTGGTTCAACTTGTTGTTGTACAGATCTATTATCCAATTTGCTCTAAAGTCCAAATACTCCTGTAAGAATAATACGTATCAAATACCTTGCTAAAAAGTATATACTCAAACTTAATAATAACAAAAATGGTATAAACTTTACCCCTCTCTTTTCTTTTCCTTGTCCTATAAGACCGAGAACAAAAGAGCCCATAATAGCAGTAGTCATTAAACTAATTATCCCAAAGGTTAATATAAATGAAGTAGATATCTTTGTTTTAGAAAAAGTAATTGGTATGATAGTAGACTCAGGAATTTCTATACCAGCTAAATTTTCCTGGATTACTGTAATTAAAAAGGAACTTAAACCATACAAGACCGGCGCGCCTATACCTATAGCTATAAAAATAAAGATAACATACATCAATACATTTGTTCTTATTTTTTCATCTACAAATCTGCTTTGTCTTAAATTTGATGCAACCTGATCTAACAGCTCTGTAAGTTCCCCTCCTGATTTTAATCCAGCCACTATTAATAAAATAGCCTTTTTAAGTTTGTCAGATTTAAACTTATTAGTCATATCTAATAACGCTTTTCCAATATCTTCCCCTAAAGCAAGTTTTCTTCCTACATTATTCAACTCCTCACTTAATGCACTAAATTCAGGTCTCGCAGCCAACAACAAGGCCTTATCGGTTGTCAAACCTGCTCTTAAATTAGATGTCATTAACTGTAAAGCATCAGGTAAAACATTCTCAATAAATCTAGCAACAGAATCTGCCTTTAGTATAAAAACAAAATACACAGATATGTTTATAACAAAGAGTATTATTAAAAATACTAGAATAAGTCCTGTATCAAATATAAGTTTTAGTAATAGAGATAGAATTATAGATAAAATTATACTTACTACACTAAGGAATCCAAGAAAACTTTCTTTTTTTACTTTGATTCTAGAATAAGTCACTATTGTGTTAAATTTATTCCTGAACCATACCGGAAACCAATTAGTTATTAGCCTAAACATTTATTCCTCCAATAAAGTAGGTCTCCTTGTCTTAATGATTCCTAAAAATATAATTTGAAAAAAGAAAACAAACCCATATAATGCCCAATATACAGATTTAGCTACAAATCCAGAAGAACTTATAAAAGTAAAAATTACTGTCAAAAAAGTAGCTCCCAAAGAAGGAACAATAATGGTAATTAGCAAATAAAACATAGCTAATGGATTTAATTGCCCACCATATCTCTGCACTTGTATAAGTTGTTCCTCAGACAAATTTCCAATTATATTCTTAACAACAATTGCAGTATCAGAACCAGTTTTCATCCCATTAACCAATTGCCATAATGCCCTCCTAAAATGTAAAGAAGGATTTTGCGTTGCTAATTCTTCTAAAACCTCTACTTCAGGGATTCCTGCATTAATTTTTCTAACTACCTTTTCAAATTCCTTTGAAATAGCACCATAATCCTCCTTAGAGATATTAACCAAAATACTAAATAAAGAAACTCCAGAATTTAATTGCACAACCATATCCCTTAATGCTGGTAATAAATTCCTCTCAACATCTTTTGTTTTTCTATTTCCTTTTAATTTGGGATAAGAAATTTGTTCTATAAGCACAAATAAAGTTACAATAATACTCACAAAAAATGAAAGTATTAAAGACCGGCCCACAAATAAATATAAAAATATATTCAATAGCATATAACAAAATACAAAAAAAATTAAAGAAGACATTAAGCACATTGCAATATATTCTTGGGGAGATACATTAATTTCTGCTTTCTCTAAATTCAACCTCATGGAAGGCATCCCTTTCTGTATCATATTACCTAAACCATAGAAAACAGAAGAAATCTTTCTTAGAATATTAAATGGCAATAATGAAAATGGAATTTTATTTTTCATTTTTTAAAAACAATTTTAGGATTGATATAATATCTATGAAACACGGCTCCAACATCATTTACTTGTCTTATATTATTTTCCACCATCCAATTCAAAATTTTCTTTTTTTCTGCTAAATCATCTAATATTTCTTGTTGTGTCATTCCTGTATGAGTGGCTAAATCCTCAAATAATCTTGTTGGGAATGTATGTTCAACTATTTTATCATCAGAAGCTCTCCACCTATAAAGTAAATTTGGTATAACATTCTTGCCCTCCTCAGTAGACTCGAATTCTCCAACTTGAAATATTCTTCTAATACCCCTCCTTCTATCCCTAAACATGACAACACATAGATTTACAGCTGTTAATAAATTAGGAGAAACATTAATAGGTGGATTAATTAATCTTCTTATAGTTTCTGCAATAGAATTTGCATGCACAGTAGAATAAACACTATGCCCAGTATGCATCGCCTCAAATAATACTTCTGCCTGATCTTGTTTTCTGATTTCACCTAAAATAATCCTATCTGGCCTCATCCTTAATGAGTTTACTAAAAGATCTAACATCTTTACTTCCCCTTTACCTTCTGGATTTGGTTGCCTAATAATCAAAGGTGCCCAATATAGATTTTTAGGAAGCTGAAGTTCCAAAGTATCTTCAATAGATAAAACTCTATGATTTGGTGGTATAAATGCCATTATAACATTCAAAAAACTAGTTTTTCCAGAACCTGTTCCCCCTGATATTAGTATAGTGGCCTCATACTGTATTGCTAACCATAACAATGCAAATATATCAGCAGTGCATGTATTATTTTTTATAAAATCTGTAACTGTCCAAGGGTCTTGTGCC
>CAZPBI010000024.1:0-1864 GCA_964584825.1 Candidatus Woesearchaeota archaeon | reverse complement strand
CCTAATAGTTATTGTATTACCTTTATGAGAAATTGGAAATAAAACAGCATTTCCCCTGTCTCCGGTAATTAAATGTGCATCCAATAAAGGATTCAATGTAGTAATCTGTCTTCCTATTCTTCTTGCAATAATTGTTGCATAATTTAATATTTGTGCCTCATCCTCTATATAAATATTAGTAATTAACCAACCATATCTTTTATGATAAACCCTCAAGGGTTCTTGTGACGAATTTATAACAATTTCTTCCAAATTGGGATCATTTAATAAGAATTCAATATCGCCTAAACCAAGCATATCATGAATTAACATACCAACAAGAAATTTTTTAATATTCGAATCTATATACGGAACAATATTATCCATTAAAACACTTGCTTTTTCAATAAATCTTTTCTTTACGGTTTCAATTAATTTGGGATCTGATACTTCTACAATACCAACAACTACCTCTGTAATTAATCTTTGTTTAAGTTCTGATAATAAGGCCTTATTCGGTTTTGTTATAATTGGTATATTAACAATATAGAATGTTCCATCTTCTGATTTCTTCAAGTCTACCCTAACTACAACCTTATCAGCTTCAACATTATATTTTTCTAATATGTTCATTTTAAGTATTAAACTCTGATGCATTATATCTAGCTAATCTACATGTTATACTTATCTTTGGATATATGCCAACTCCTGGAATAGCTAACCCTTCTCTCACATCGGATATCACCCACTTATTTGTATTAGGATTATAGGTATAAGTTTTATTATTCTTAATAATTACTTTACTATTCTCCAAAAGACTTTCTATTTTAATAGTTTTATCATTTATTGCATATCTATATTTACCATCTGCATCTCTACAATCATATGACCCATTTCCAGAAAATGCCAACTCTGTAGTTATTTTAGTTGCCTCCGTAGTTGTAGTAATATTTCCAGGCGTAGTAGTAATTTGTGAAATTTCTTCTTCAGTTTTAAGTATACTAATTAAAATTATCGCTACTGTAAATAGCACCAGAACACCCATAATTGATGACATTATAAGAATCTTTTTCTTATCAAATTTCTTTTCTTTTACATTTACGAAGGTTTTAGATCTAAATAAAGCATCGCCAAATGCTGGTATATGGAAATTCAATACTCCATATTCACTAAGAATTCTTCCCCATTCAAATACGATTTTTTTATCCACATTAAATCTATCAGCGACATCGGTAACACTAATTTCCTTTTTCTTTTCCACCAATTCAGCTAAAGAATCTAAAGCAGTTCTATACAATCCCTCTTGTTTAGCAAGTTTATTTTCATTAGTTTCTTCATTAACAGGCTTCGATGCGGAAAACACTAGTGGTTTCTTAATTCGATCTTTTATTTCTTCTTTTACCGAAAATTCTTCTCTAGTAACTTCACTTTTTTCAAAATCTTTTTTCTTGATCTTTTCTTCTCTAAGTTTCTCATTAAATCCTTTATCGAAAGAATCTTTTATAATATTTATCTTCTTCTTGGGTAATGCCTCGGTTTTTTTAAACTTAATTAAATTAGGTTTCTCTTTTTTATCTTTAATGGTCTTTGCTGAACCTATCTTTTTAGTTTCTCTTTTTTTAGAAATTTTATTTTCATTTCTTATTTTTGTATCTTTTATCTTTAATTTTGATCTTTTAATACCCTTATCTCTCTCTTTGATATTTATATCTTTTATAATTCTATTAGGTTTAAGTATTTCTTTTTGTTTAACTAAAGAAGGTTTAGGTAATGTTGGTAATCCTTCCAGTTCACTAAATTGTTGATTTATATAATCTATATCTTCTTCAAGATTATGTCTTCTAATAAATCTACTCTCGTGTCCACTTCTTTCTTTATTTTTTAT
>CAZPBI010000023.1:4363-13554 GCA_964584825.1 Candidatus Woesearchaeota archaeon | reverse complement strand
TGGAAGAATCATAAAAACTATAAATGCAAAAAAATTAGGAATCATTGTCTGCACGAAACGCGGTCAAAGTTTGTTTCATCAAGCAACAAGATTGCAGCATAAACTAAAAAAACCTTCTTTTCTCTTTATATGTAATAACGTAGATACGATAGAGTTCGAAAACTTTCCTGATATAGATATGTGGATAAATACAGCATGCCCGAGAATTGAGCATAAAAAAATAATTAATATGAAAGAGTTACCAAAAGAAATCTTAATTTAAATCTCAATTAAAATCTCTTTATTGTTTTTAGGTATTAATCTAACTTGTTTTTCTTTTTTTAATCCTGTAAATTCAGCAATTTCTTTAGGGATCCTTATTGCTAAACTATTCCCTACAACTGCTACTTTAGTTTTCTTAGCTATGCCAAATAATCCTAACTCTTTTGATTTTTTTTGAATTTTGTCTATAATATCTTCATCAAAAAATATTTCATTACATTTATTGCAAACTAAAGCCAAAAATTCTCCTAAGGAAACCCCCAACTCCTTATATTCAACTTCTTTCTTCTTTAATTCCCCATTACACAAAATACATTTCATTTTAACCCTCCATATATACCATAATTATAAATATATCAGACTCTCTTTTCAAAAAAACAGCTTCTAAACCATATGCTCATGCGTGCCATTTCTCCGAGTACTTTTCTTTCCATTTCATTCCTTTCATTATTACAGACTTAATCTCATCTTTGTCTATCCCCAATGCATCAATTTTTTCTAATGCACGTTGGGAAAATATAAACATATAATCACTAGGATATCCCAAGATATATAAACATCTTGGATAAAAGTATTTAAACAGAATATATAAAGTATTTTATATGTCAAATAATAAATCAGATAAAATATTAGATATAGCAACAAAAAGAGGTTTCTTCTACCCTACAGCAGAAATTTACGGTGCAAAGGCTGGTTTCTGGACATACGGTCACTTAGGTACTCTAATGAAAAGAAAATTTGAAAATCTGTGGAGAAATTATTTTTTAAACTTGAATGATAATTATTTTGAAATTGAAGGTTCTTACATATTACCAGAAAATGTTTTTGAAGCTTCTGGGCATTTAAAAAATTTTAATGACCCATTAACCCAATGTAAGAAATGTAACTTTAGATTCAGAGCCGATCAATTGATTGAGGATAAACTACAAATTAATGTAGAAGGCCTAAAACAGGAAGCCTTAGATAAATTGATTAAAGATAATAAGTTAAAGTGCCCAAATTGTGGTTCTAATTCTTTATCTAATATCTTGTTGTTTAACATGATGTTTGATGTTAAAATAGGAGCTTTAGGAGAAGAAAAAGCTTACTTATCTCCAGAGACAGCACAAAATCCTTACCTATCATTCAAAAGACAAATTATGGCATTAAGAGAAAAATTGCCTATTGGTTTAGCAATGATCGGAAAAGCATTTAGAAATGAAATAGCACCCAGGCATGGGTTTTTTAGATTAAGGGAGTTTAATCAGGCTGAATTACAAATTTTCTTCGATCCCTCATTAATTAATAAAGCAGAAAATTGGAATGAAGTAAAAAATTATAAATTAAAATTGTTTCTTGTAAAAAACAGAAAACAAAATAAAGTTATAGAAGCATCATGTGAAGAAACTAGTAAAATATTACCTAAATACTATACTTACCATCTTGCAAAAATTCAACAATTTTATTTAGAAATCTTAAAAATACCTAAAGATAAATTTAGATTTAGAGAATTATCACAAGAAGAAAAGGCATTCTACAATAAAATTCATTTTGATATCGAACTTAATTCAGAAACATTGGATGGTTTTAAAGAAGTAGCCGGACTGCATTACAGATCAGATCACGATTTAAAAGGCCACCAAGAAAGTTCCAAAGAAAAATTAGAAATAACTTACGATAACAAAAAAATCTTGCCACATGTTCTTGAACTAAGTTTTGGAATTGACAGAAACATATGGGCATTATTAGATATTTTTTATAAAGAAGAAAAAGAAAGAAACCTATTTATATTTCCTTCTTGTATCTCCCCATTTAAAACAACGGTTTTCCCTTTAGTGAAAAATGATGATAAATTATTAAAAAAGACTAAAGAAATTTATAATGAAGTAAAAAATAATTTTAAAACATTTTATGATGAATCAGGAAGTATCGGAAGAAGATACAGAAGAGCGGAAGAAGTGGGTATTTACTCAATGATAACTGTAGATTTTGATACATTAAAAGATAATACCATTACATTAAGATCCAGGGATACTATGAAACAAGTAAGAATTAAATTAAAAGATTTAAATAATAAACTTACTAGATTCCTAGAAGGAGAAAAATTAGAAAATTTAGGAAAATTGATTAACTAATCTTTCTTATTTATTTCAACAGGTTTCTCTTCAAATTTAGAGAATATAACAATATCAACTACATCTGCTATTGTAACAATCAAATCAGCAGTAATTGCAGTAATTATATGCTTCATAACCTCTTTCTTAACAGTTTTGGCTCCTTCTATTATACATTCATCTATAGTAGTTTTATTAAAGCTAGTTAATAATTCTCTTTGATACCGCAAAAAAAGTTTAAAAGATAATAATTTATAAATACTAGTTGAGTAATAATCCACTTCCACCAAAAATATTATCTCAAATGGGCCTGTAGGCTAGTAGTTAAACTGTCGCCATGGCATGGCGGAGTCCTGGGTGCAATTCCCAGCAGGTCCAAACTATTTCCATATCTTACACACTAACATACTCCAACAACTAAAGATAGTTACCTTTCCTACCCGCACTTTCGTAATCTGCTAACAATTTTAAAAATTATATAACAAAAGTATTAGTATATTAGAATAACTATTTATGATAATTTACCAGAAGTTTAATAAACAATTCTTCCTTTATTTAAATAATGCCAAAACTAGTAAATACAAAAACTGGAATCCAACATTTTTCAGTTGGAGCAGTGATAAAAAATCAAAATAAATTCCTTATTATAGACAGAAACTTAAAACCATATGGCTATGCTGGAATTTCAGGTCACATAGAAGAAAAAGAAACTCCATTACAAGCATTGACTAGAGAAATAAGAGAGGAATCTGGTTTAATTCTAATATCACAAAAATTTCTTTTTAAAAAAGTCATAATCCAAAAAGAAAATTGTGTTTTTAATGCAAAAAGACATAAATGGTATGTTTATGAATGCAAATGCATAGGTAACTTAAGTCCCTCAAAAAAAGAAATAAAATCAATTAAATACATAACAAAAAAACAGCTTAAAAAATTATATAAAGAGAAAAAATTAGAATCCCCATGGAAGGTAATCTTCAAAAAATTAAAAATAATTTAAAATGGAAAGCTGCATTTTTTGTAAAATTATAAATAAACAAATACCATCTGATATAATTTATGAAGATAAAGAAATCTTAGCTTTTCTTGATATAAATCCAGCATCAGAAGGTCAAACATTAGTTACTCCCAAAAAACATTATTCATACATTTTTGAAATGCCTGATCATGAATATTCTAACTTATTCTTAAAATCAAAAAAGATTTCTAAAGCTATTGACAAATCCCTAAATACAATAAGAACATGTATTATAGTAGAAGGATTTATGATAACTCATGTCCATATAAGATTACACCCATGTTATGAAAAGCATCTAAACCTAGAACCGATAACACCAAAGCCTTCTGATAAAGAATTTAAAAATATTGCAGAAAAAATAAAATTATCACTATATAAGTAAAACCTATTTTTATATATTATCCAAATCCGTTAAAATCTAATGATAAATTGGAATATCCCTGTCCAATATATTAACAATGAACTTATTCCAAGGCTTATTAATATACTAGTTACCCCGTGGTCTCATAAAGAAGCTTTATGGATGGTTATTCCCCTGATTATAATATTATTTTTTATTCAAGCATATTTTGGAAGAAATAAATCAGAAAAACTGGGCTGGAATATGGCCTTCGGGAATGCAGTCTCTTTATTCTGGATTACAATACTCTTAAGTAAATTTTTAATAGAAACCACTCCTCCAACAGAATTATTCTACGGAAGAGTATTGAGGAATTTAATTTTAATAAGCATTTTATTTGTATGGACTTTTTTATTATTAGTTTCAGATTATTTTCATGCCCTGCCAAAAAAAGTCGCGTTTATTTTATCCTCTGACATCCCTATAAATGTAACAGCTTATATTTTTATAGTTTTAATAGTTGGAGAAATACCATTAGATAAAACTACGTTATTTGCATGTATCTTATTACTTCTATTAATATCAATTTTCTTTAAAATATTCAGATCATTAATAAAACCTTCAGAATCAGCACAAAAAGTACTACTCAAAAAAAGAAAGAAAAAATTAGAATTAAAATCACAGAAAAAACAAGAAAGAAAAGAAAAAATAAAGGAATTCAAAGAAAAATTCTTCCATTCATTGGATTTTCTAAAAAAAGAAAAACCTAGAATTTAACTAATCCATCCGGATCTTATAAATCCAACAGCGATAGCAGTAATCAATAAACCCATTATCCTAGTTACTGCTTCACTTCCTTGCTGTCCGAGAACTTTATAAACAACCCTTGCATTTTTTAAAAAAACCCAGATAATTAGCATATTAACTAAAGAAGCTATTACCGGAATAAAATAGTTATATTTATCCACAAGAATTATTATTGTTGTCAATGTTCCAGGACCAACTAACAAGGGTGTTGCAAAAGGAACTACCGCAAAACTATGCATCTTTCTTTCAGTTAAACTAATAACCCTCAACCCTAAAACAAATTTTATTCCTATTATCAACAATATAATACCCCCGGCAACTTTAAAATTTGATAACGAAATGGAAAAGAAATCTAATATATTGTTTCCCAAAAATAAAAATACAAATATTATCAAACTAGAGAATATTACGGTTTTATTAGCATACAAATCCATTATTTTCCTAGATTTATTTTTTAAAAAACTTAAATAAATAGGAATTAAACCGATAATATCTAAAATAACAAATAACGTAATCGTAGCCTTAATTAATTCATACAATAAACATGCACCTCTTTTAATTATATTTTCCTAGCAATATCTTCTTTTAATTTATTTAATATCTTTTCTATTTCTTTCTGATCAATATCTCCCAAATATGGAGTAATCTTTCTATCTTCACTGTAAGCTTTCTTTACCATAGATTGTACATATTCATCTATATCCATTGTTTTTATAATTCTCTGATATTTTTTCCTTTCATTTTTTATTTCCTTCGAAACATTTCCTATAGTTTCCTTATTTTTAATAATCGGATTTAAAATAACCTCAATTTCTTTTTCTTTGTACAATAAATTTTTTAATTTGCTTAAAAATCCCATTTTAGCTTATATTTAAGTTAGCGAAATAGATTTAAGCTTTATTGTGTTATAATATTAAAACGATATTCTTTTAAAATATACTTTTTCTATTTGGATTAAGCCGCTGTAGCTTAGTAGTAAAGCACCGCTCTCATGTAGTTATTGGGATAGGCGGGGATCGGGGGTGCAAGTCCCTCTAGCGGCATTTTATAGTAAACATGCGGACTTTTACTTCTTTCAGAGCACATAACAACTTTAGCTACATTTAATTATCCTACAACTCTTTTCTAAGAATTTTAAGGATTTCTCCACCGCATTTATTCCAAAAATCTAAAATTTCTTCTGTTTGGGATATTGAAGTTCTAAAACCCCTATAATTAATATCATGTCTTATTTTTTTGAATCTATCAAGCAAATTTAATCTGATTTTATCTTTAATATCAAATTCTTTAAGTATCTCAATACTTACTTCATGATTTCCAGGTTCAAAACAAAGGATCCCCCATTTTGCATCACCTAACTGCCTAATCGATTCATAAATCTCCCTAAAGATTAAAGTTGCTGTGTCCCCATTTAACGTAATTGAGTTAGTAACTCTCGCATTTATCTCTGCAGAATTTATCATCGCCTTAATTTTTTCAATATCTTTTTGCTTGTTTCGCAATGCTCCTGTTTTAAGCCAAATATCAATAATCTCTTTTTTCATTTTTTTACTTCTAAGAACCCCCATAGCAAAATCCCATTAGCTATATTGTTGAATACTCCTATATTTATCTTTTCTCTATTAAATAAATGTATCTGTATTTTTCTTCCAATAATCTGCTCAAACTCTGCTAATTCTCGCAACCCTATAATTTGATATTCTTTAGTTTCATCAGATTCTATGGCTATATCAATATCAGAATTAGATAAATCTTCTCCTTTTCTAAAACCCCCAAATAAAACTATTGCTTTAGGATTTTTAAAGTGATCCACAAGAAATTCGACTAACCCGCTTTTATACACAAAATTTAAGTTATAAACTATTTTACTTCTAGCATAAAACCAATTTGTTTGATTTGCTTTGATTCTCCATATTTTACTTAATTTCTCAATTTGTATTAATCCTGCCTCTTGAAATTCCTCTAGAATTCTCCCGATATTCGCTTTTGCAACTCCTGCTTCTCTTGCTAAGTCACTTAAACTAAACTCTTTCTCAGGATATCTAAATAAAACTTCTATAATCTTATTTCTGGCAGTTTCTTCATATAACTTAAGATATTTTTTGTGAACGATTGGTTTTATCATATTACATATGTTATAAAATAGAACTATATAAACTTTTTGGTTTATTATCAAATTTATCCATTATAAAATCACAACAAGTTATCTATAATTCTTCTCAACTCTAGGATGTTCATGTCCTAAGATTTTTCTTATTCTTATATGCCCAATATGTTTCCCTCTTTCATTCAAAAATTTGTTAACATTAAGGCCATATTTGCTTATTAACATAGAAGCATAACTACCACCCAAATAATGAGGCATAACTACATAAGTTGCCCCTTCATCATACAAAATACTAGCTTCTTCATTATTATGAGAAATTACCATAATTATAGCCTTTTTATTATACTGTCTACTTTTTTTAATTAATAACAGATTAGTTTCAAAATCTGGCATAGTAGAAACTATCATCTTAACTTTACTTAAACTTAAAGTATCTAAAAATTCGTCATCATCAGCATCACCATATCTACATCTTATCTTTTGTTTTGATAATAGTTTTATCACATCTGGGTTATAATCTACAACCATAAATTTCTTCTTTAATTTCTTAAAAGCATTTAAAAAATCATAACCAACCCTATTATACCCAAAGAGTATAATATCATATCTTCCAGTCTTTAGTTTATCTTTCTTTACAATTTTCCTTTCAAATATCCACAAATAACTTGAGATGTAATTATATATCCTATCAGAATACAAAATAAAATAAGTGCTCCCACCTATTGTAACTAATCCAATAAGAGTCACCAAAGACAAAATCTCATTACTAAGATGTCCTAAATTTACACCCAAAGCTATCAATATTAATGAAAATTCGCTTATTTGGGCAACAGTTAATCCTGCCATAAATCCATTCCTTTTGCTATAACCTAATAATCCCATTAATATCATAACAATCAAAGGATTTCCTATTAATATAAACAAAGAAAATATAACAGCTGGCCATATCAAACCAGTAATATCCTCAAACAACATATTGGCCCCTAGTAAAATAAAAAATAATATTATAAAAAAATCCCTCAAAGTTCTCATTTTAGAACTTATTTCATGATGATATGGAGTCATAGACAAAGCGACACCAGCAACTAAAGCACCTATTTCAATTGAAAATCCAAAATAATCAAATAAGGTTCCTAACCCTAATCCCCAAGCAATCGAAAATAAAAACAAAATTTCTTGCGATTTAGCAAAGAAGCTGCTTAACCTAGGCAATATATATTTACTAATTAACATTATAAAAACAATTAAAAATAATAAGCTAATAAAAGTATTAAAGATTATACTGCTTATATTTAATCCACTAGATAATGAACTTATAACCAATAAAATAAATATAGCAATAATATCTTGTACAATTAAAAATCCAATAGAAATCTTACCATATAATTTATCTAGATCTTGTTTATCAGACAATAACTTCATAATTATTATAGTACTACTAAAAGTTAAAGCAACCGCAACATATAATGAAGTAACAACATTAAACCCCAATAATATGGAGATATAATAGCCTATTAATGCAGTAAAAACAACCTGGCCAACACCGGTAATAACAGATACTTTACCTACTTCCTTAATAACCCTAGGACTCAAATTTAAACCTACTATAAACAATAAAAAAGCTATTCCTATCTGTGAAAATGTTTCTATAGTTTCAATAGAATTGATAATATTCAAAAAATAAGGACTTACTATAATCCCTGTTAATATATACCCGATTATTAATGGTTGTTTTAATAACCTCATTAAACAAGAAATTAACGTTGCTATAACTATTATAACACTAATTTCTGTAAATATGTCTACCATATAATCATATTTAAGAATCAATAGTTATTTATATAAACATTTTGTATCATTTATTAGTTAAATAAAAAGAGGATGAATAAATTAATAATAATTACTATAATAATTGTATCGTTTTTACTATTTGTAAAAGCAGATTCTTTCATAGATGATACTAAATCTGAATTTGATCTAGGAACCTACAATAATATAACCTATAATTCGACAAATAAGTCTATTCATTTAATAACAAATACGCTCTCTGGTAATTATGAAAGTAGAATATTTAATACAAATGTAATCTCACAATGGCATAACATAACTTTCACACTCCAAACCCCTTATAATTTATATCTATATGCAGCAGACAATGATTTTGATATTTTCAGATCTTCAAATTCAGGAACATCATGGAGTGAAATAAATGATTCATATTTTACATCTGATATCTATGGTATTACTTCAAATTCAAATGGTTTATTCATAGTAACCAAAGATAAAAAAGTACATAAGTCTCTAGATTTCGGAACAACATGGTCTTTAGTTAATAGTACATCAATTACAGAAGAACCAAGAGGAATCACATCAAACTCTAATGATTTATATATAGTTGCTAAACAAAAACAAATATACAAGTCAACAAATAATGGAACAACATGGTCTTTAGTTAATAGTAGTTATTCAAATAAAAACAATGCAAACTCAAGAGATATAACCAAGGGTACTTTATATCTATATGCAGCAGACAATGATTTTGATATTTTCAGATCTTCAAATTCA
>CAZPBI010000023.1:0-4263 GCA_964584825.1 Candidatus Woesearchaeota archaeon | reverse complement strand
CATCAATTACAGAAGAACCAAGAGGAATCACATCAAACTCTAATGATTTATATATTATAACAAATGAAACTCAAATATATAGATCCTTAGATTACGGTGCAACTTGGACATTAGTAAACCAAACTTATTCTGCTAATTCAAATGAATTTGGTATTAACGCTTTCTACTTATTTAACGTATCCTTTTATACACGCTCATGTGATGATTCATTTTGTTTAGGAGATTTATGGAATGGCCCATTTATAAATTATAATTTAATATTATCAGAATCAAATTCTAGATATTTCCAATATAAAATAGAATTTAATTCAAATTTAAAAACAGCTACACCTATCATTAATAATATTATAATAACATATACCCCAGATACACAGCCACCTTCCTGGTTAACAGAACCTACAAATCAAATAATAACAGCAGGTAATCCTTTCCTATATAGTATATCAGCTATCGACAATATAGAAGTAGATACATACTCTACTAATAATAGCAATTTTTCAATAAATCAATCTGGAACTATACAAAATTTAACAAATTTAAATGTTGGTGATTACATAATAGATATAATTGTTAATGACACATCTAATAATATACTATCCAAAGCAATTACAGTAGTAATCCAAAATCCTCCCCAAAAAATTTCAGGAGAAGCGCCATCTAAAGTTCAAGCTGAAAGTAAAGCTACGAAGGAAACAGCAATACAGCAACCGATAAGAGTTTTTGAATCTAATTCTAAAGATAAAGAAACTCAAGAAATAACTAAAACAACTTCAACAGAATCGAAATCAGAAGAAAATTCGCAAAAAGAAGTTTCAACACCATCATATAAAACAACCAAATCATTAAAAGATTCAATAAAGAATAAATTAAAAAATGCACTTGGTTTTATTATAGTAACAGGATTAATTTTATGTATAATTTTTTACAAAAAAGAATCTAAACCCAAGAAAAACAAAAAAAAAATATATGAAATTTTAGAAAAAGAAGGTTTCAAAGTAAAAAGATATTAAAAAGAAAAATTATTTTCTTCTTAATAAAATTTCAATTGTGCTTACCCTAATATCTTTCCCTTCTTTGCTCTTAAATGCTTCACTATCTAACTTTACATCTGCTACTTCAATCTGATCTGTTAAAAATCTCTTAGCTGCCACCTCTGCAACGTCTACACATCTAGTAATAAATTTTCCTCTAGCTTTAACCACCACTTCATTTGCTCCTTGTGTTGTAAATTGCATTACAACCCCTGTTACATAATTCATAAAGGGTTTTGAACCAATAAAGACAGTGTGGTCATCTTCTCCTCTTCTCTTTTCTTCTGTCATTTTCTTATCCTCCTTGTAATTTTTGTTTTTTCTTGATATTCATAGTAATGTAAATTACTATTCACTGTATTGCCTTTCTTTTAATTTCTCATTTATATATTTTTCTAAAGAATTGGGCTTGTTCTTTAATTTTTTTCATTAATCTAGTAATATAGCCAGCAATAGAATTCCTGAGTTTCTTACTCTTTATTTCTGCAAATTCATCAACAATCTTCTTATTACTTTCAAAATCGGTTTTAAACTTATCCCCATATAATGTTATTAATTTCTTCGTTGCCCTTTTTACTAAAGTGGTTTTTATTCTTCCCATCTAAAAAATTCAAAAAATATCATATTTAAATGTTTCCTACATTTTAACTATCCTTTATAAGAAAGCCATTTTCTCCTTGTCGGATGCATAGCACAATATTCTGAACATCCTGACTTCATTTTTTTCTCACATTTTTCACAACATACAAATATCCTATTACAATCATTATTACAACAATCAATTATCCTATCACAACTAATACCGCAAATTTCACAATTAGAAATAACTGCATAATACTCATCTGTATTAATAGGAATACTCATTCGCTCATCAAAAACAAAACATCTCCCATTAAAATATGAATTAGGAACTTCTTTACTATAATTCAAAATTCCACCTTCTAATTGATAAACTTCTTTAAAGCCATTTTCTCTCAAAAAGGCAGATGCTTTTTCGCATCTAACTCCACCAGTGCAATATGTAATTATTTTTTTATGTTTTAAGTGTTTTATTTTATTTACTATTTTAGGAAAATCTCTAAAATTTTCTATGTCTAAAGTAATAGCCCCTTTAAATCTTCCAATTTTAGTCTCATAATTATTTCTAACATCCAAAATTACAAAATCTTTTTCATTTTCAATCATTTCTTTAAATTTTTTAGGGCTTATTTTTAAACCGCTTTTACTAAAGTCTACTTTCTCAGAAAAATTCACAATCTCTTTTCTTACCCTGACAAACATCTTCCTAAAAACATGTTCATTACATTCTTGTTCTTTAAATTCAATATCATTAAACGATTTATTGCTCCTTAATAATCGTTTATATCTCTCAATATCCTCTTTTATCCCAGAAACAGTTCCATTTATTCCTTCATTGCCTATATAAATTCTCCCCTTTAATCCAAAACTTTTGCATAATTCTAGATGTTTCTCCTGAAATTTTTTGGGATCTTTAATATTTACATACTTATAATATGATATAACACTAAATTTTTCCATAAAATAATATAGATGAATTTATTTAAAAAATTAACTATAAATAAAGTACGAAAGGAAATAAGATTAAGCTTATAAGTGCGATTAATAGATTTGATAATAGTACTAAAAGAATAAAATAACATGGAAATGTATGGCTTTGACAATTTCTTTCTCTAAGGAAAAAAATAATAAATAACAAAAATACAATTAAAAGATTAGCTATTACTCCTCCATTTGTAATGATCTCTTCCATATATCTAGGGGCAGAGTCAGCCAAAATATACACCCCGGCTCCTGAGATTCCTATGTTGGGATTTAGATTGTAATAAGTAGCTAAACTGAATTGGCCCAATTCATGAAAGCCTATTGCAATTAATAAGGCTAAAAAAGTGAAATAAATATCTTTATTAGTTTGTAAAAAAGATTTAAACAAGGCATACTTAATTCTAATTTTTAAGATTAAATAATCTCCTCTAATGGTGTGTGAAAAAAAATGTTTTTTTATTTTCAAAATCAAAGCCTCCTCAGTATATTATAAAAAATAAAGAGAAAAATAAATACTATAAGGACTATAATCCAATATTCATAATAAATTGTTTTATCTGAAATTTCAACAAATGTTGTTCTACTAGCGCATCCGCTAATAAAAATCAAACCCCATATTAAATAATTAATCTTCATTTGCGTCTCCTTTTACTCATTTTTAATTCAGCCCAAAAAATAATTAAAACTATAAATGCCAATACTAAAAATATTATTATTACATTTAATAAAGGTAATTCTTGCAGAGCTATAAATTTGTTTATTAACAAAGGTATCTTTTTTGGTTTTTCTTCTTTTGATATTTCGGGTATTTCTGGAATTGCTGATTCAGGTCTAGGAAGCTCTTGTGGCTTTGAAACTTTAGGGATGGAAGGTGAACCTCCGCCTCCAGATGCGCCACCAGCTGTACCTCCACCACCGCTAGATCCACCAGCGCCTTTTTCAGAGATTAAGAACCTAGACAGGTGTGTAAGGCTTACACTAAATCCAATAGGATCATCTGCGCTATTTTTAACTGTAGTGCTTAATTCATTCCAGGTATTGTTATTAAAGTAAAACCCTCTAATATCTGCTATGGCAATATTTTCTAATCTTCCTTTACTGATATTAAAATAAATGGTAAAGTTACCTGCTGTGTCATCCATAGTGTTAGGGAATATTTCAAAATAAAATACGGCGTCTCCTGTATTTGTAGGTGTGTCCCAACCAGAAGGTGTGTTGTTAGTATGCAAGGTAAAATTAATGGTCCAATTAGTATTCAATCCAGAAATATTTTGGATAAATTCATTAATTGTTGGATCTGTGAAAATTAAATTACCGTTGCTGTCTGTGGCTATTTCTTTTTTTTCATGAGAATTAACGACACTAAAACTTACACTAGCACTATTATTAACATTATTTTTTGTATCATTTGCAAATATGTAGAATGTATAATTTCCAATGGATGTATTAAAACTACTAGTATTAGTATTTCCATTTGATGGTAAAGGAAGTGTGTAGTTTGTTCCGTTATCTAGGTTATACCAAACACTGCTAAGGTTGGATGAGTCATCTGCTGCACTATAATATATCCACATGCCTTTGCCAATTGTGTAATTTCTATTCGAAGGTTGCATTAATGTTAAATTTGGTGGTATTGTATCACCTGCAACAACTTCAACTCTTGCACTTG
>CAZPBI010000022.1:0-13737 GCA_964584825.1 Candidatus Woesearchaeota archaeon | reverse complement strand
TTGCACCACTTTCTTGAATTATTCTTCCTGCATGAGCAAAATATTTTGCAGAATCAAAATTTCCATTTACTCCTTTGCTTTCTGCTTCTTCTTTAATCATTTTTTCTAAGTTTGCTCCAACCGCAGTTATGCCTAATACTAATAATCCATATTTGCTTGCTTTATTAGCAAGTTTTCCTAAATTTTTTATTGTCTGTTTTTGATGTTCAGTATTTATATAAACAGAAATAGATACTCCAACTGAGTTTAACCTAACAGCTTCTTCAACAGAAGTTATTATCTCTTCATCTGAAAGTTCATCTTTTCTTAAAATGCTGTTTCCGCCAGTTACTCTTAAAATAATAGGGATTGGAATTCTTGCATCTAGGCAATATTCTAAAGTTCCTTTTGCTGGACTTATGGCATCCGCATATTGGACAAGAGGCTGTATTGTTTTTCTTGGGTCTATTAAGCCGGTTGTAGGGCCGTAAAAATAAGGATGATCTACAGCTAACATAACTGTATGATATTCTCCCTTTTCATTTTTTTTAAAGATTTGAGCCAGGCGATTTGTTTTACCCCAACTTAATTGCCCGAAATTCATAGATCCCAAAAAGAATATGCTTTTATAAAAATTTGTATAATTTGGTCATAATGAAATCCTCGAAATAACTTTAATATCTTTTAGACAGGTTCACATGGTAAATACAACATCTTGTATAACCCTATAGGATTTCACCGAGGCCTATAATTTAGAATAACTTGGTATTTCCATAAGAAAGTTAAAATTTAAGGATAATTATCCCGTGGGAGCGTTAATCCTTAGGGTTAAGACATGAACATAAACCAAAAAGGATATAAACTATAGTTATTCTATAGAATTATGGTAACAACAATTCAACTTAATGAAGATGTAAAAAGGGCCCTTGATAGACTGAAGTCTAACAAAGAAACTTATGAAGACATAATTGTTAAGATGATTAATCAAATAGATGAACAAAAAAGGAAGCATATTGAATTAATGATTGAAGGAGCTAAAGCAACCGCTGAAGAAAGTCTAAAAATTACGAAAGAATTTGAAGCAATTGAAAAAGATTTTGATTGGGAATGGAAAGATAATTAAAATGGAAATAAAAAGAGGAGATGTTGTTCTTGTAAACTTTGAACCTGTTAGAGGAAGTGAACAAGGAGGGACTAGACCTTCATTAGTTATACAAAATGACATTTTTAACAAGTATTCCCCAACTACAATTGTTGCTCCAATGACTTCAAAATCATTTAAAAAAGAATATCCTACAAACGTGTTAATAAAAAAAGAAGATTCAAAATTAAACCTTGATTCAACTATTTTATTAAATCAAATAAAAACTATAGATAAATTAAGGATAATAAAAAGAATAAATTTTCTTGATAATTTTACAATGAATAAGGTTGATAGAGCAATAAAGATTAGTCTTGCTCTTGATTAAATTTCTAGAATATCAAGCAAATTGTCGCTAAGTTAATCCTTAGGATTACAATCTCGTTAAAGACCGCTAAATAATGCAATTAACGCAAATGAAAATGTAATTAAATATAAAATGTTTGTAGTTTTATATTCTGTTAACTTAAAATAATATGGAAATAAGAATTTTAATTTGTATCTAGTTGGTGGTTTAATTGTACTATCTTTTCTTAATTGTCCAAATTTTATATTTTCGAATTTTTGTTTAGCAATTTTTACCGAGTATATATATAATAAAAAATCAGCAATGTGGGGTATTAATAAAATGCTGCCAAATAAATAAGCTTTAGTTAAGACCATGTATGCTGCAACTGCTGAACCTACTAACATGCTTCCAACATTACCCCATATTATTTTTGCAGGATACTTATCACCGAAGAAAACCCAGATTAATGTTGCTCCTAATACGGGCATTAGATAATATAATGGTGTGTAATCTTGTAGTATAAAACTTCTTAGTCCTAAAGCAACTAAGATTATTAAACTTAAACCTGAAGATAATCCATTGTAACCTGAATGGATATTTACTAAATTTGTAACCACCATTAAAAATAATGGAGCAATGAAATATGTTGCTATTAGACCTAAATCTAAAGTTGTAAATAAAATATTTAAAGTTGTGTCTGTGCTAATTAATGCGATAGGCAAAGCCATAAAGAAAGGAGCTATTATTTTAATTTTGTTTGATATATTGACTAAATCATCAAGCAAACCAAACATGGCGTGAATAAAGACTACAAAGTAAAATACTAATAAATTTTCTGTTGAAAATTCCTTTAATATTAATTGCGATAGAACAATGCTAACTAGGATGCCTATACCTATAGTTATGCCACCTAAATTTGCTATTTTTGGTTTACCCTTTTTGTACATGTCATAGACATAAAAACCTTTTTTAAGAAATTTTCTTTTTAAGTAGAAAATAGAAACATAAGTAGCAAATGCTGCGTATAAAAAAACTAAGATTAATTTGTAAATAATTTGTATACTTATCATTTTTGTATATGTTTTATATAATATAGTTTAGAGATTAATACAGTAAACCTATTTAAACTTTACTATTGTTATCACTTTATAGTTACTTTTATAATAGAAATTAATATAAAGTAACCTAATAAAAAATTTCTGTAATTATGTTAGAAAATTTAGATTCAATTTGTTGTGGAGAAGTAGATGCCCCAGAATTTGTTAATTTACTTCTTAATAGGAATCTTAACGAATATGATCCTAAAGATCCTGCTATCGCAAAACTAGTTAACATGAATATTCATTTATTAGAAAATCCTGGTTGTGGCTGCTCAGATAGGATTATTAGCCTTTTAGAAGAGTATCATCATGGTAATAGTAAATTTGATAAAACATATTGGATTGGAAATTTGTCCTTTATCGAGGATCATATAAGAATTGCATATGGCAAAGAATATGTTCAAAAATTAGCTTCATTAAGGGCCCTTTCTTATTTTTATCAAAAATACAATAAAGGATCCTAGAACCCCTGCAAAAATATCATAATTGTTATAAGTTCTATAAGGAATTAAAAACTGAATAAATTCTATTATTACTATTATTAAAATAGATAGAAAAATTGAGTAGAAATGCTTCTTTTTAATTTTACTAGTTTCAAACGTCTTTAATAATAATATAGTTAATATGGCTGCTTGTAAAAAATGCAAAGAATAGTTAGTTTCTTCACCGGGAATTGCGTTGGGCACTATTGTTGCTATAATCATTATTGTTATGTATATTATTGCGAATACTAAAAAATTCATTTTACTAACTTTTTAGAGACACTATTATAAATCTATTGAGTAAGTATTTTATCTCTCGCGAGTAGTTAATAAACGTAAGCTTTATAAATAAAGATATGTGTATAATTATTATGAATAAAGATATAGTTTATAATATAATTATTGTATTATTGTTAATAAGTATAGTTGTAGTTTTATTTAATGCTATTACTAATGTTAGTGAAGCTGAACAAGAAAAAAAATATACTGAGTTATATTTTAATGAGCCTGAACTTTTAGATAAATATTCTCGTAATGGTTTTCATGAATTTTCATTTGTAATTAGTAATTTTGAGGGCGAAGATAAAGAATATGAGTATGAAATAAGGGTAAATAATAAATTAATAAAAACAGATAAACTATTCTTGGAAAATGGTGCTAGCGTAACAGTTTATGAATATGTAAAAATAGCTACTCCGTTTAATAAAGCTAAAATTGAGGTAAGTTTGCCTGAAAAAAATCAAGAAATACATTTTGAGGTTATTTATACAACACACTTATGGCTTGAAAATGAAGGAAGGGAAGATTCTGCAATTGAATGTGTTTCTTTGAATAAGGTTAAGTATGGTGATGTTATAATTTTAAATGCAAGGGGAAGTTATGCTAATGGGTGGCCTTTATTAGGGGTGTGGATTGATGGAAACAAAATAAAAGAAATAGAGTTAAAAGGAGATTGGCAAGATTATTTAATTTACGGACCAATAAACGATAGTACAAGAATAGATCTAATTTTTGATAATGATTTTAGAATTAAAGAGGAAGATATTGTTACATGGGATAGAAACATATATTTAAATGGCATGAGAACTATGAGCAAAAAACTTGGATTTATTTATGACAAGGGAGATTTAGATTGTGAGAATATAAAAGACGGTGACATGTATTCTAATGGAGCCTTAAGGCTTAGAGTTATACCTAAATAAAATGTGGATAATTAGTTTAAATAAAGCTATATTTGGATTATTACTTTCTTTTATTATTCCCGGATTTTTAATTAGCTTAATTATCTTTAAAGAAAGTAAATTAATTGAAAAAATGTTTTATGGAATTTTTTTTAGTATTATTTTAAATACATTGTTAGGGATTATGTTAAATTATTTTTTTAATATAACATTTACTAACACACTAATAGGGATAATAAGTATTAATTTAATGTTAATAATTACACTTATTATAAAGAAAAAATTTGAAAAATTACATTATACGTATTTTTGATAATAGTAGTAGAAAGAAACTATTCTAAAGTAGTATAAACCAAAACATTTAAATATTAATTATTTTTTAAAAATCCATATTATAATATATATGGGGGAATATAAATGAAGAAAAATATTTTTTTGTTAATAACTTTATTTTTGACATTATTTAGTACAAGTGTTTTTGCAGGATATTGTGCTGTAGATGACGAGGACTTGTGTAGGTATATTCCATTCAGTGAAATTACAGTAAATGGTAGAGCATTGACAACTGAACAGGAAATGGCATTTTGTGAATTTGTAGATGGTACTTATTACAGAAATCAGGAAGATATACCAGCAGAATGTGTAGACGTATTTGCAAGTGTTATTCCTGAATTTTCAACAATAGCTGCCGGAGTAGCTCTTGGTGGAGCTGGAATAGCTTTTATGTTTTTAAGAAAGGGAGAAAAACAATGAAAGGATTATTTCTATTTTTATTTTTACTTTTATTAATTCCATTTGCATTTGCAGAAAGTGGTGGATATTGTAAAATTTCTAAAGATGACAAAGTAGGTTATTGGAGACTTGATAATGATGGTGCAGGTTCATTATGTGGTTTATTAAGTGCTCTATTTGGATTTAGGACTGAATGGATTCCTGATAATGAATTTGGAGTTAATATTGCTGAAAGACAATCAGATTTTTGTGATGGATGGCAAGGAAATTGTGCATTTGATGTGAGTAATGAAATAAGCGGTACTGGTGGAACTAATGGTGGAAGTTGTAGAGAGAATTGGGATTGTACTGAATGGAGTGCATGTTCTTCTGGAATACAAACAAGATATTGCAGGGATTTAAATAGATGCGGCACAAATCATAATAAACCCGAAGAAGAAAAATCGTGTGAAGCAAATAAATTACCTGATTATGTAGATTTTTCTGATACTAATGAAGAATCTAGCAATGAAGCAAGTAATGCAGATAATGAAGTAAAAAATATACTTGATACATGGGATTACGGAGCTAAAGTAGTTGGTTTAATTGCTGTTTTAGTTATATTAATAGCTGTTATTATAACAATATTTAGTAGGTGATCTTTTCTATTTTTATTTTTGTGCATGTTGGTGGTAAATAAAATTTATATTTTTTCTATTGTGTGATATAAATTTTGTGAAATTTGTGACTTATGTAGATTTTTCTGATATTCACATTAAAGTGTGATAATGTTTAAATAACAAATCTTTGCCACTACTTAAAAATGTTCAAAACTTTTCATACAAAGATTTATGACTTAAATAGATGTAAAATGAAAACTAATAGTCTTTTAAGACAAAAGGCAAATGATGATGAGTTTGCCGGCAAAATCCCAGTTCTATATGGACTGGATCAAAATTTTATAAAAACAAGGAGGAATAGAATATGAAAAATAGATTTTTGAGTTTTCTTGTTGCAGCGATTCTAGTGATTTCATTGGCACCTGTATATGGAATAAGTACAGGCACTGGTATTAACATTGATGTAACGCCTGAGGAATTTCCACCACATATATGGATGTGTGACCACAGAGTAGTTCTTGAAGATAGTGTAGAAGAGGGACGAGTAACTGATACTGGTGAAAATTTAGCTGAAAGGATTAACAACTATGCTTTTGAGGGAGAACAAATAGGATGGCGAGTTCTAGTAATGGACAAGAATAAGATTGAAGAGATACAAGAAGTTGTTGCTACAATTGGTACTACTCAGGGAACTGGGAATGATATCGAAGTAGAATGTGCAAGGTCAACACATCAACCTGAAGAAATACCAAGATCTTGTGAAGCAAGAATTTTAGAAGAGAGATTACAAGAATTTAATCCTGATACAATGGCATTCTATGACTGCTTATTCACTGTAGAAACTCCAGAGTCAATGCAAGGAGAATTCTTTTTGACTGTAGAGGCAATTTCTGCAGATGGTGAAGCAACAATGGACGAGAATGAATTCTGGTTCTTCAATCCAATAGTTGCTTTGACTGTTACTGGTGATGTAGAATTTGAAGATGTTAGACCTGGAAGTGTTGCTTACTCAAGTACAGTATTAGTAGGTAATGATGCAGAGGAAGGATCTGGTGTATTATTAGATATGTTCATTTCAGGAACAGACTTTTATGACCCAGATTCAAGTGGTGCTAAATGTCCAGATACTAACCAATTACAGCTAAGTAACACATTAAGATCACCAGCAAATATAGTAGATGGCGGTGGTGCTGATAGTCAGGCTGGAACAACAGGTATAACTAATAGTGTTAACGCAGATCACTTGTGTTATTATGCAACACAGGGTGCTTACAGTACTGCAACTGCGCCTAATTCAGATGTAGAGGGTTACGTACCAATTGTTTACGGAGATCACTTTACAAGAGACTTTTACAATGATGCAGAAATAATCAGGAGTGGTGTTACATTACCTGGTGGTTATCATTTGGGTAATATAATGTCGCCAGGTGCAGAGATAGCTTTGAACTTTAAACTTGGATTGCCAGTACCTTGCGTTGGTAACTTCAATGAGGGAGATATCTTCTTCTGGGGAGAAGCAATATAAACTCCTTCTTTTCTTTTTTTATTTTTAAAATATGAAAAAAATTATGATTATTATCTTACTGGTATTTTTACTAATCCCTATTGTAAGTGCTAATTTATTGTATTGTTTAAGAGAAGGAGAAAGATTACCTCCTGGATGTTCGGGAAGTTTATGTAGGTATATATGTGAAACAACATTTTGTCAAGTTTGTACAACTGATAGTGGATACCCTGGTGTAAATCCTGCTACTTGCTTTGATAAAACATGCAGTTTTTTGAATCCTGACGATGAAGTAGATACTACTCCTCCACAATTAACAGTAAATCAACCAGTTAATGGGGCATATTACAGTAGTAATCGTATTTTATTTGATATTGATGTAGATGCTTTATCTATAATCGAATATAAAAATACTGGAGAAGAAAGATGGCATACTTTATGTGATAATTGTGATTCTTATAATAAACATATTACTTTAAATGAAGGTTTTAATGATATAATAATAAGGGTCAAAAAAATTAGAAATAATTTGATTAGCGAAGCTATGAGAAACTTTTATATTGACACTAGATTACCAATGTTTATAGATTCTTTGCCTGATAATGGCGAATTTGCAAATGGTGAATTTATTGTTAAATATACAGAAGAGAATTTGGATAGGGTGGAGTTTAAATATAAGGCAGCTAATGAAAATAATTGGAATTCCAAGGTATTAAATAATTGTGTTTCTGGACAAAAACAAATTTGTTCTACTACAATAGACATAAGCCCTTATGAAAATGGTGAAATGGATTACCAATTTTTAATTTGTGATAATACAAATTGTGATGAAGGGGAAATAAAAAGGGTCAAAGTAGATAGTACTGCACCGATATTAAATATAAATGCTTTTGGTGCTTCTGCTTTTAATATTAGGAATATTCCTTTTGATATAACTGTTAATGAAGAAGTAGATTTATTTTATATTGATAATAATGATCCTAAACATAAACATAATAAACTATGCAATGATTGTACTGAGTTTAAAGGAGAAAGGGTATTTAGAGATGGGATGTGGGATATAACTATTTATGCACAAGATGGGGCTGGGAATTTTGATTCATTTAGTTTGATATTCTTTGTTGATACTAAAAAACCAAAGATAAAGAAAACTATACCCTCAAGGGGGTGGGCAAATGGGGATTTTACTGTGATATATGATGAAACTAATTTACATAGTATAAGTTTATTTTATGGTAGAAATAATAATTATCGAGAAGCCAGATTAAATGGCTGTCAGTCTGGGTTAAAACAAGAGTGTAGTATTATGGTAGATTTAAGTGCATTTGATGGAGGTGAAGTTGATGTTTATTGGACTATTACTGATAATTTCTTCTCTATTTCGAATAAGGTTAAAAGTTTTGATGTTGATGTTACTAGACCATCATTTAATAAATTGAATTACAATATAGAAGAAGACAAGGTGATGTTTGACATAGGACTAAGCGAAGAAGCTGATATAGAGTATATGGACAATGCAGAAAGTACTCCTAAGTTTAGAACTTTATGCAGTAGTTCTGCTGTTTGTAATAAGAGCAGAAGATTTAAGGAAGGTCAACATAGGGTAACTATTAGAGCAACTGACGAAGCTGGGAATTTTGCTGAACAAGAGATACAATTTACAATATAAAAGTGAAAGAGGTGGTGCAAGAGGAAAAATATGCAAAGAGGATTAATAATAATATCGATTTTAGTGATAATTTCTTTTTATGTTACTGGAACACAGATTGATGTCCCTCAAGATTATATATCATTACAAGATGCCATTAACAATGCTAGTAATGGTGATGTTATTTTTGTTAACGATTCTTTAAATGAAAATATAACAATAGACAAAGAATTAACTATTATCGGAAATAGCAATGAGATAATTTCTAATAATAGCCCCGTAGTATTGATAGATAGCAAGAAAGTAGTATTTGAAGGATTTAATGTTAGATGCGAAGCTGAAGGATGTAATGGTGTGGAAGTTGTTTATGATGAAGCTATTGCAGCTGGACATGATATAATTATTTCTGGTAATATTTTTAAGGATTTTAAAGATGATGATAGTGCTGCTGTTTTTATTAATCCTGATTCCGGTTATAATAATTATAGAAGATTGAGTATTACTATAAAGGATAATTTATTTGAAAATAACGATGGATATGGGATTTATATTAATAAGGCGTCTGCAAGAATCACTGATAAGATTAGAATTAATAATAATAATATAACAAATAATGAAAGAGCTATTCTATTAAAACAAGTACAACATGCGTTACTAGAGGAAAACACAATAAGTAATAATGATGATTCAGGCATAATATTGAGGGAAAGTAGCAATATCGATATTAAGAAGAACACAATTTTTGATAATGATTATCTGGGAATAGAATTCTATATAGATCCTGATTCTGATTTTAATCCAATTCAGCTTATTGGAATATTTAATAACACAATAAAGAATCACAGAGCTGGCGGGGATGGCAGTGCTATTTTAATACAGGGAGCTAATGAGATAAGTATATTACAGAATAATTTATTTGATAATGATAATGGGGTTATAGTTGCAAATCTCTTTAATTTAATTAGTGACGCTAAAAATATTCTTTCTAGAAATATTAGAATTAATAATAATAACATCGTAGGTAATAATTATAGTGGTGTAAATACTTCTTTAAATTATAAGGATGGTATCTTTGAGGTTGTAGACGCAAGATTTGATTGGTGGGGAACAATTGATGGTCCTGGCGGTGTTGGTAATGGAAGTGGAGATTCAGTTAGTGAAAATGTTTTATTTGTGCCTTGGGGCGCTCCTCCAATTTTTACTAATTTAGAAAAATCCCCAGAATTAGTTTTTAGTGACACTGATGTGACAATTAGTGCAAAAATTAATGCCTTGAATGAAGTAGCAAGTCCTTTTGTTGCTGGTAATTGGGAAGATAATTTTAAGAATTTTACACAGGGAATAATTTTTAATGGGAGCGCTTATTCTTACATAATAAACTCTGATTTTTTAGAAAGTGGAGAAACTGTTTTTTGGCAATTTTTTGCATATGATGGTGCTGGTATTTTAGGTATGAGCGAATTGGATAATTTTACAGTTATAAATAGTACTAAGGTTTTAGTAAATCCTAGTGTACCTAATGGGGATAATGGATGGTATATTACATTACCTTCTTTTACTTTAGTAGCCCATGGTTTGGCTGATCAAACTTATTATCTATGGGATATTAATGATGATTATACTTTATATAATGGAAGTTTTTTATTTGATTGGAATAAAACATTTGGTGGTATTGAGGTTTTGAGATTTTTTTCTACCTTTGATGGTATAAATGAAACTGTTCAGAATTATACAGTAAAAGTAGATATTACAAAACCTAGAATAATAAATGAAATGCCTAATAATGGAAGCGTAGTTAAAACAAACAATGTTAGAATAGGTGCAACTTTAGACGATTTATATCAATCAAATTCTGGTATTGATTTGGACAGTATCTCTTTAGAAGTAGATAATTTTAGAATATTTGATATAGAAACCGTTGGAGGTTTATTGCAGAAAGATGTATTTTATGATACCATATTAATCAATGGAAATCATAAAGTAAAATTGGGTGTTAGTGATATTGCTGGAAATGACATGGGGGAATTGACATGGTTTTTTACTGTAAATGGGAGTAGAAGCAATGTTACTATGAATGTTTATAGTCCTTTAAGTGGAGATTATGGAAATAAAAGGGTATTATTTAATTTAAGTTTAAATGAAGGGGTTGATAAATTACAATATTTAGATTTAAGTGAAGATAAGCCTAAAGAAAAGAGATTGTGTAGTAGATGTAGTTTTTATTCTAAAACAAGATCATTGGGTGATGGAGAACATGAATTATTGATACAAGCTATAAAAGATGAGCAAATTGTCGCAAGTGAAAATGTAAATATTTTTATTGATACAAAAGAACCAGATATTAGTAAAATATTACCAAGGGATGGCGATATTGTTGGTGGTACTTTATTTGACGTATTTTATGATGAGGAATTTTTAGAAAAAATAGAATTATTTTGGAGAGCTGCTAATTTTGATTTAAATATTTTAGGGAAGAGTGATTGCCCCTCTGGTAAAAAACAGAGCTGTAATTTTGATTTAAATCTTAGTGATTTTAATAACAAGGAAGTAGAATTTTTCTTTACATTATATGATAAAGTACATAATGTAAGTTCTAAGATAAATAAAGTGTTAATTGATTCTGCTATGCCTGTAATTAATATTATTAGTCCTGAAGAAGGAATTTATTCAGATAAGGTATTATTTGATATTAATATTTCTGAAGAAGTTGATAAATTAGATTTTGTTGACTTTACTGATAAGGGGAGTAGATTTAGAAAACTTTGTAGTAAATGTGATAATTATTATAAAAAGAAGAATTTTAGGGAGGGTAATCATAGTTTAATGTTTAGGGCTGTAGATTATGCTGGTAATATTGTGAGTGTGAATGTAAGTTTTGGTGTTGTGGAATAGTTTGTCTAAATTAGTGGTAAAGGATAATTAAGTTTTTTCTATTTTCTAATATAATTTTTTAAAAATTGGGTTTTAATTCAAGTAATATTTAAAAAACGCAGATACACCACCTATAGGTAAATATGGGGGGAAAAACGCTTATTTTATTTACTTTAATAGTTTTATTAGTTAGTAGTATTTATGCTGAAGATATTGCCTATGTTTTAAGAAATCCAAGAAGTCCAACAGCTGATTACTTAAAAATTTTTGAAGAATTAAATTTAACTTTTAAGTTAATAGACGATGATAAAGTAAATGCTGCTGATTTTTCTAAATTTAAGATTATTTTTGTTGCTGATGATGATAAAAAATTAGACAATGCAAAAAAGATACCTATTGGAGATAAACCAAGTTTAGTAGCCAACATGTTTCATCCTGTAGATTGGGGATTAACACATGATGTTTCTTTAATTGGTGCTAATGCTCCCTTACAAGTATTACTTGTTAATGATGGTACAAGAGATGCATATACATCATGTTGTTTTCCTAGTGGTTTAAGTATACTTATGTATTATATGACAGATGTAAATAAAGCTCCTGGTTTTGTAAATGTTGCTGAGACTTTTATTAATGAAGGACTAACAGAAGGTGTTGTTCAAACATTAGAAAGGGGAGAAGAATTATTAAATGGAAAAACTACTAAAGGAAGGATATGCTTCTTTGGTATTACAGAGAATAGTTACTGGACTAGCGCCTCAAGAAAGTTGTTTAAAGAATGTGCCGAGTATGTAGCATTTGAAGGAAAAGTAGTATGTGATGATGATTTGGACTGTGATGATAATAATGCAAGGACTAAGGATATTTGCGTAAATCCTGGTACAATAGATAGCTTCTGTAAATATGACAATATAACTTGTTTCAATGATAATGAATGTAATGACAACAATGTTTCTACTAAAGACATATGCAATTTTCCAGGGACAATACAAAGTTTTTGTTCATATCAAATAATTAGATGTAGAAATAATACAGAATGCAATGATAATAATAATGAAACAACAGATATTTGCGTAAATCCTGGTACAATAGATAGCTTCTGTAAATATGAAAGTTTCTTATGTAATAGGGATTCTGATTGCGATGATAATAATCCATTAACATTAGATATATGTGTGAATCCTGGGACTGTTGCTAGTCAATGTATACATACTCCTTTGAATTGTGGAAGTAATTTGGATTGTGGAAGTACTGGATTTATTGGGAATGAATTCTGTAGTAATGAGGATGTGTATAAGAATTTCCAAACTGCCATATGTAATAATCCTGGAACTATACAATCTAATTGTAATATTACTGTAGTTCCTAGATTAGTAAATAATTGTGAATTTACATGCTCTACTGGAATTTGTATTAGATGTGATGATAATAATGATTGTAATGATGGGAATAGTTTAACAAATGATATTTGTAGGAATGCCGGAAGTGTGGATAGTTTTTGTGAGAATAAGGCATTATCTTGTGATACAGATGCAGATTGTGGGAATGATGGATTTATTGGAAATCCTTTCTGTTCTAATCAGGGTGATGTAATAAGACAATTTGAAAATTTTACATGTTTAAATCCTGGAACAAGTAATAGTGCATGTTTAAGAGAAGTAAGTGAAAAATTAGTTAGAGATTGCGAAGATACTTGCAGGGAAGGTGCTTGCGTAGACATAATTTGCTTTAATGACGCAGATTGTGATGATAAAAATCCTGATACTATTGATCAATGCATTAATAATGGAACTGTAGACTCATTTTGTTCTCATGGTGAAGTTTTGTGTGTAAGAGATACTGATTGTGGATCTAATATATTTGTTGGATCTTTATTTTGTATAGGAGATAATAAATATCAAAACTTTTTAAATTATGAATGTAGAAATCCAGGAGATGTGAATAGTTTCTGTACGTTGAAATCTATTCCTACATTTAGGGAAGAATGTGAATTTGCATGTATAAATGCTGGAGTTTGTGTAAGATGCAACCACAATAGTGATTGCGATGATAATAATGATCAAACTACTGATGTATGTGAATTGCCCGGGAGTTTAGAATCTAGATGTGTTAATATTAGACCTAATTGTAATTTAGACTCTGATTGTGGATTGGATAGATTTGTAGGTAATACTTTTTGCTTGAATAATGATGTTTATAGAGATTTTATTTCAT
>CAZPBI010000021.1:0-14061 GCA_964584825.1 Candidatus Woesearchaeota archaeon | reverse complement strand
CCCTTCACTCATCCTAGGTAAAATAAACAAATCACACTTTGCCAGCTGCTCTTTTACTTGTCTTCTTCCTAAATTACCCAGGAACATAACCTTATCGCTAACATTAAGTTTCCCAGCTTGATTTCTAAGCTCGTTAATATACTCCCCGTCACCTCCAGTTAATAATCTGACTTCAGGATATTTATCTTTTATCTCACTTAAAATATTAATAATAGCTTGAACATTTTTTAATTTAACAACTCTGCCAATAAACAACATTTTAAATTCTTTGTCTTTTCTATCAACTTTAACATCTTCTTTATCAAATAATTCCATATGCATTAAATTAAATTGATCTGATGGAAGGTCTTTTTTTGAATATTGTTTTAGCTTATTTAATGTAACCATTGACTCTGCTCTTAATCCATCAGCCGCTCTAATAGAAAAATAACTACATGCTTTTATTACAATCCTTACAGGCCATCTTAAAATTTTAGGCAAAGGTGCTGCTGGAGTTTCTGTCCAATTCCCAAAAGCCTCAACTAATAATCCAAGTTTTTTCCAGAATAATACTCTTTTCCAAAAAGCAGCTATCACTCCAGGAATAAACGGGTCAGATGCAACTAAAACATTTATTTTATTTTTAAAGATTAAGTAGGGTGTCATAAAAAATAAAGTTGTTATGTATAAAGGGAAAAAATAAATTAATTTTCCATATAATGGTATTAGATAGAAATTTGTTTCTGTATTATAAATATGTTTGAATTTTTTGTTTGTTGAGCATGATAAAACATAAGAATTAAACTCTTTGTTTAAAATTTTATATTTTTCATCAGCAGTTTCATTTAATGGGAAGCTAAACTGCTCTAATCCTATCCATAGTACATTTGGTTTTGACATCTTAAATTTATTTTACTAATCTTCTTGCTGGATTAATCCAGTTACCAATTTTCTTTGCAGGATTTCCAATATAAATTGATTTTTTTTCTGTACTTTTTGTTACCACAGCTCCAGCTCCTATAAAACTCTCCTCTTCTATTACTATCCCACCTAATAAAGTAGAATTCATACCTATAACAGCAAAATCTTTTATAATCGGTCCAAGATATTTGATTGGATTAATATCATGTTCTATACCTGCCCTAGAATATGTTTTATTTTCATTAACTAAATGCACCCCGGGGTAAATTCCAACCTGATTTCCAATTTTAGAATGGGAGCATATATAAGCGCCACTATGAATTATTGTGTTATCTCCAATTTCTAAATAACCATCTAAAACAGAATTTGTTCCAATATAACAATTATTGCCTATTTTAACTTCTTCTCTTATTAATGCATTATGAAAAATCTTAACATTATTGCCTATTTTAACATCTTCATAAATAATGGCGTTAGAATAAATAATGGCGTTATCCCCAATTATAGTTTCTTTTCCCCCTTCTTTTATTTTACTTTTTTTTATCATATCTACTTTATTTGAGAACTTTGGATAACCTATAATAACATTATTGCCAATATAACAATTATCTCCTATTTTAACAGGTCCATATATTTTAGCACTATCTTCTATTATAACATTTTTTCCTAACTTAACCTCACCAACTATATTCTCGTTTTTCATAAATAATAAATAAAAGAAGAAAACTTATAAAGGTTTCTTAAGTTTAAAGTTTTAGTATTCTTTCAGCATTTCTGTACAAAATATTCTCAACATCTCTATCTGGCAAAGGCAATCTTAACACTTTCATCTTTTCAACAAGCTGGTCACTCCATGCATAATCACTTCCAAAAACTACTCTTTCAGACCCAAGTTTTTCAACTATCTGCCTTATCCTTCTAGGATGAGTTGCATAAGATGTCTCTACAAAAACATTATCATACCCAGAACATTGAAAATAATCTTCTTCTGCCATCATATGCAAAACTCCAACTTGCATTTGTGGAAATGTCTTTGCTAATTCAAGTATAGATCCAACTTTCACTTTCCATCCAGAATGCACAACTACTGGGATTCCATAATGCTGAGCTACATCAAAAGTATGGCTCGTTTCTTTACCAACTATCTTATTAAATTTATTGCCATATAAATCTTCTGGATATTGATCAAATAATGGGTGTAACTTCAATCCCTTTACTCCATGGTTTGTTACTAAATCCTCTAATAGATCTGGAGAATCAGTATTCCATGGATTCAAAAAAGCAAAGTGTATTAACTTACTCTCACTACCAGTTTCATATCTTTCTAATTCTTTAGCTAAACTATAATTCCATTCTTTATGTTTACCTGCTGGTATTGGCTGGTTGAATGTTACGGATATATCTATTCCTGCCTTATCCATAGAATCCAATAAGCTATTAACATCAGAAGCTATATGATCTCGCTCACTTTGAGCAGCTAAACTTAAATCAGTTCCAGTATGTGTATGAAAATCTATTGCCCTAACCCTATAATTTTTATAATCATCTCGATTTGGTATTGTATTCATTTTAACCCCCCAATCTATTATTATTTTATTAAATAAAACAGCAAATTATATAAATCTTATCATAACCTCAATCTACTTGCGTAGATACCGACATAATAGTAAACTTTATAAATTTTTTTATCTTTATAACCAAAATGCAAAACACAAAATTAAAAATAGATGATAAGGAGCATCTTAAAGAAGTATTTGCCAAAGCAGTATTACATCCTCCTAAAAGACAGGCCCCTAAAGATTTATATATGACAGAAGAAGAATGGGAACAATGGGAAAAACATACAGCTTATTCTAAAGAAGATAGAATCAGAGATGGCGCTAAATTATTTAAACGAAGAGCACTAGGTGTATGCGGAAGAGAGAAAATAACTTCTATGAATGAATTAGTCGATCTTTTAATATCAACTAATATCGCTCAAGATAGTAATCAAACTGATAATATAATACCAGATTTAGATGGGCTAACTATAGATTACAGTTATAGCTATGGAATTGGTTTTACTAAAGTAAGAAACTTTAGTGGGGATGTAAAATACAAAATTTATAGATATAAAATATACCATGAGCAAGAAGGGGATCCTGCAAGTGAAAGAGGCGGTTAAATCTACCGAATAAGTCTAAAAAACCCCTTTCTCTTTTTAACAACTGGTCTTTTAGAAATCTCTTTCTTAACTTCAACATTTTGTTTTTGAGCATTAGTTTGCTGAGATTTTACAATAGCTTCAATCATCTGATAATTTTCCCTATGCCAATCAACATATCTACTTAATCCAACCTCAAATGGTGTTCTAGGCTCCCAATCTAGCTCTCTTCTTGCTTTATCTATAGAAACATATTTTCCTTGATAATCTCCAGGTCTTGCAGGTGTATAAACAATATTCACATTGCCTATAATATTTCTAATAGTTTCAGCCATTTGCCTTATTGTTGTTGGTTTTTGTCCATCCATATTATAAACCTGGTTCTTAGCAATCTTCTTTAAAGCAGCAACATTCCCTTCAGCTAAATCCTCAACATACAAGAAAAATCTAAATTGGCTTCCATCTCCTTGTATTGTTAATGGCTCTTTATTCAATGCTTTCCTGACAAATATAGGGATAACAGCAGTTGGCCTTGCTCTTGGTCCATAAGGAATTCCATATCTCATTATTGTAAATGGCACTCCATATAGCTTATTATAATCATTAATCATCATTTCTCCAGCTATCTTAGTTGTATTATAAACATGACCAGCACCAGAACTGTAAACTTGACTTTCCTCATTAGCCATTGTTCCAGGACTTCCAGAATAAATCCAGACAGTGCTTGCAAATATTACTCTTTGAATATTTAATTGTCTAGCAACTTCTAAAACATTTGCTGTTCCATCAACATTTAATTTGGTTGCCCATAAAGGATCTTTGTAAACATCATTAACATCAGCAGCCCCAGCTAAATGATAAACAACATCTATATCTTTTAAAGCATTTTTAACTTCTTCTAGCTTAGTAATATCAGTTTTAACAAACTCAACATCATTTCTATGAGGTTGTTTTATATCTAAAACTCTAATATCAGTTATAGCAGCGCCTTTTAATTTATCAACAACATGGCTTCCTACAAACCCTGAACCACCAGTAATTGCAATTCTCATTTTAACACCAAAATTCAACTTAATATCTTAATTTATAAAGATTTATATAAAAAAGTCTATATTACCTTTTTCAAACTTTCAACAACATAATCTATCTCTTCGTCTTTCATTGTATTATAAACAGGCAAGCAAATATGCTTTGCACATAAATCATCAGCATTTTTAAACTCATTTTCTTTAAACTTAAAATCTCTAAAAGCTAATTGCTTGTGCAATGGTTTCTCATAAACTTCCCCGCTTAAATTAACATTATATTTTTCTTTTAGTTCTTTTTTAATTCTAGCTCTATCTATATCCTCGTCTAATAAGACTATATATTTATAGAAATTATTTAAACTTCCATCTTCTATTCTAAAAGATTCTAAACCAGAAATATTCTTTAATTTTTTATCATATTTTTTTGCTATTTCATTTCTCTCATCTATAAACTCTTTTAAATGTTTAAAATGTAATACTCCTAAAGCAGCATGAAACTCGCTTAATCTAAAATTATGTCCAAATTCAATAAAATCAGTGCTAAAAAAACTAGCTTTACCCTGGTCTCTAAATATTCTTGCTTTCTCAGCTATTTTATCATCATCAGTCAATATCATGCCACCTTCTCCAGAAGTAATTACTTTAGTTGGATATAAAGAAAAACCGCTAACAATGCCATATGTTCCAGCATACTTGCCATTTAAACTAGAGCCATGTGCTTGTGCTGCATCTTCTATTAACAATACTTTATTATCTTCACAAATTTTTTTAATTTCTAAAATATTTTTACTAATATAACCCCCAATATGCACATAAATTACAGCTTTAGTATTCTTATTTATCTTTTCATTTAAATCTTTAGGATCTAAGCAAAAACTTTCATTTATATCAGCTAATACTGGCTTAGCTTTTGAATGTACAACCGCGCTTGCAGTTGCAATAAAAGTATTTGTTGGAACAATAATTTCACTATTTTCAACATTATTTGTTCTCAATGCTAATTCAACTGCAGCAGTTCCAGAATTTACAGCTATGGCATTTTTAACATTTTTATAATCCATCCAATATTTCTCAAGCTCTTCCCCATTCTTGCCAAGAGTAAATCTTCCAGATGCTAATATCTCTCTGTATCTAGAAAAAAGTTCATCAACATCTTTTTCAGGAAAATACACTTTAGCTGCAGGAATATTCATAAAAAATCCTATTAAAATAATCTTTATAAATATTTCTATACTAAACTTAGATAATGTTAACAATTGTTGAAAACATAAACATTATAAATATTTATTATTTTTTTGATGTATGAACGTCTTGATGATAACCCCAAGAGTAGATAAAGAAGATAAGGCCTTTGGTTTTGTTTATTATTGGATCCTAAAACTATCTGAGAAAGTAGATAAATTAATAGTATTAACAATAGAAAAAAAAGATATTACTCTACCGAATAATGTTAAGGTTTATTCCATTAATACTCATAATAGATTTTTAGAAGTATCAAGATTTTATAAGCTATCTAATGAAATATTAAAAAATGAAAATATTGATTTTATATTTCCACACATGTATACAGAATTTAGCTTACTTATTTGGCCTTTAGCAAAAATATATAGAAAACCAATAGTTACATGGTATGCTCATAGTGTAGTAAACTTAAGGATAAAATTAGTTAATATGCTAGTTAACAAAATTGTTACTTCAACAAAAGAAGGATGTAAAATAAAAACAAATAAATTAGTTGTTATAGGCCAAGGTGTTAACACAGATTATTTTAAACCTTTGAACAAAAAGAAAAAAGAAAAAATTTTATTAACGCTTGGTAGAATTGGCAAAGTTAAAAATCTAGACGATTTAATAAAAGCTATAAAAGCAATTAAAAATGCTAAACTATTAATCGTTGGAGATCCTGTATCAGAAAAAGATGCTATCTATTTGGATGAATTAAAAAAACTTGTCAAAGACCTTGAACTTAATAATGTTGAGTTTCATAAAGGAATTCCATTTTCAGAAACATTAAATTACTATAATAATGCTGTAATATTTTTGCATGGTTGTAATAGTGGTTTAGATAAAGCAAGCTTAGAAGCTATGAGCTGTGCCTTGCCAATTATTACTTGCAGCAACTCCCATAAAGAAATATTAAAAGAGCATCAAAATTGTTTATTTACAGAGCACCATATTGATGAATTAGCCATAAAAACAAAAGCAATTTTAGATATGAATGATAAAGCAAGAACAAAACTAGGTTTAGAATTAAGACAGATAGTAATAAATAATCATAGTTTAGACAATCTTATGAATAATCTGGTTAGTGTTTTTAAGGATACTATAAAATGAAAGAGCTTATAATTAATGAAGCAGATAGAATAGTTGATTTTATAGTTAATAAAGCAAAAGACCAAAATAAAAAGTTAACAAGAACCAAATTCTTTAACTCAACTACAGGTTCATGGAATAATGTTAGTTATGATTTTGACGATATAGGAGATTATATGTGCCAAGTTGTCTGGTATGGCACTTTATTTGGTAAGGAAGAAATAAAAAATTGGGCAATAGATGAAATAAAAACATGGAACTTAAGATATAAGACAAAAAAAGGCTTCTATGTTTATAGCGAGAAAGTATCTGATTTTAATGTTATCTCAACTTACAATTATCAAGACGGAATACTAGGCTTAAGAATGCTTTATGCTTTAACAGGAGATAATATCTTTTTAAGTTCTTTAGAAAGTTTAACTAACTCCCTTCATAAATATGCTAAAACAAGTAAAGGTCATTTAAGGGGTAATTTTATTCCTGCTTTGAACATTCCCGCGCTTATCCTAAAAGGCAGTATAAAAAAATCATTAAGTTTACTATGCTCCAAGCCAGCTGTTGATGGCATAATAATTGAAGAATTATGCGGGCTTTATTACATAACCGGAAATCATTTTTATCTAAACTTCGCTAATGATCTTGCAAAATCTTGGTTAAATGATAAGATATTTCTAGAACATAAATTATTTCCAGACAACGTCGCTCCATTAATCAATAAACCATTAATAACCAAATCTTCTGTTACTAAAACAAACACAAATCTTCTGCAAGGGTTAATTTCTTTATATAAAATTAACAAAGATGAAAACTTAAAAAATAAAATAGAAGAAGCTCTAAACAAGTTGTTAATTATGCAAAATAAAGATGGAACTTTTTTTTGGTCTTATGACTATAAAAAGTCAAAACCATACGATAATACTGTTCTTCTTGGCAACAATCATGCTTTAATCTCATTGTACCTAGAAGCTTATAAAACATTTAATAAAAAAGAGTATCTTCAGATAGCTGAAAGATGTGCTGATTATTGGTTAAATAAACAGGATAAGAAAACTGGTTTAATAGGCAACGATAATACTAATTCATGTAGCCTAGATGGCGAATCTGACATCTTTACAGAGTTCATAAAATTATACACAGCAACAAATAAAAAGAAATATCTAGAAAGTGTTAAAAAAGGAGTATCATCAATAAGCAAATATTTTAGAACTGACTTAATTTATGCTCAAGAGGTTAATCATAAAACTGGGGAGATTGTAAAATATGATAATGAAATTAAATTTTTAGGCGGCTATCTAAGATTATTAATATATTTATATTTGATATTGAAAAGAAAAAAATATAATGAAAATTTAACCTGGGAGTTAATTAGAGATAGATAAAATGGATGTAGAAGAGGCAATTAAAACAAGAAGAAGTACTAGAGTATATCTAGATAAAGAAATTCCTAAAGAAGCAATACATAAAATAATAGATGCTGCACAATGGGCGCCGAATGCCTGTAATAAGCAAGCATGGCGCTTTGTCATAATAGATGATAATAACCTTAAAAAAAGACTTTTTACAGAAGGCAGGGCAGGCCATTTAGTTGGGATAGCTCCCTTAGTTATTTTAGTGGCATATCAAAAAAAAATAAGCATCTCAAAAAGTTCAAACATTCAAAGTGCTGCAGCAGCAATACAAAACGCTCTTTTAATGGCACATTCTCTTGGAATAGGCGGTGCTTGGGTTACTAGTACTGGTAGTGATGAAATAACTATGAAAATATTAGGAATTCCTAAAAGTTATGTTGTAATAGCTTATCTATGCTTAGGATATCCTAAAGTGCAATCCAAAGGCCCATCTAGAAAAAACGTTGAGGATATAATATCATACAATAGATTTTATTTTGGGGATTATTCTGAGCATCTAACAACCCATAATCCTAAAAAATGGAATTTAAAACAGATAGTCAAGTTTAGAGGCGACAGTATATGGGCTTATAGTCCATTGCCAGATGCTTATCTAAATATAGAAAAAGAATTAAAACAAGAAATCTCTATTGTTTCTCTTCTTATTAAATCTAGTGATAAAGTTTTAGAAGTATTGCCATTTGCAGGAACACAAACCTTACACCTGCTAAAAACTAAACCAATTGATGATTATACAATCTTTGAATTTTCAGACAGCAATGCAAGATTTATAAAAGAACGTAAAGAATCAATGAAGATTACTCAAGATATTAACACTATTATAAACAACGAAATACTCATAAAAGCAGAAAATAACACTTATGATGTAGTTTATTGCGCACAAAAATTAGAAGAAGTGCCAGATAAAGATAAATTATTAAAAGAAATAAATAGAGTATTAAAGCCAAATGGTCGCTTGATAATATCATTCCGTAACATGACTAGTTTTAATTTTATACATTATTTAGTTTACTACAAACTAGGTCTTAAGTATTATGAAGTAAAAAACTCTGGCCCTTTCAAACCAATTCATTATCCACTCTGCAAAAATATTATTAGTAAATATTTTAAAATTAAGAGCAGTCATGGTATAACTTTTTCACCAAAAAATATGGGCAAAAGAGTGAACATCTTAAAACCATTCTCAAGAATAGTAGTTTTTGAATGCGTAAAAAAATGAAAACATTATTATTCTCAATAGATGTTGAGCCAGATTATAATAAAGACAAATCTAAAATATCATATAACCACATAAGAAACAATTTATTACCATTTTTAGATTATTTAATGTTGAATAACATAACCGCAACTTTATTTATTCCACCAAAAGTATTATCTGACAATGAACCATATTTTAAAAAATATTATAACTTCTTTGAATTTGCCTGCCATGTTCATCCAGAATTAGATGAGAAATACAAATCTAAAAATAAAATTAAGCTAACAAACCTAACAGAAGATGAACAACTAAAATTAATAAGAAAATCAAAAACAATAATTGAAAACATAACTAAACAAAAAGTAATAAGCTTTAGAGCCAGTAGCCATAAACTTAATGATGCTACTTTTAGAGTTTTAAACAAGCTTAAGTTTAAAGCAGACTCTTCATTTTTATCTTATGTTACTTTTAATGAACATAGAACTAAACCATATCCTTTAGATGGTTTAAATCTAACAGAATTTCCAGTTACAACAACATACGAATTCCCATTAATTATTAAATTACCTGTAAAATTAAGGAACATAATTCTAAACAAAAGATCAGGCATCACATTTACAGGCTATACACTAAATAAATTACTTGGTTATAATCTAATTGATTATTCAATCAAAAGTTTATTCAAAAAAAATGAAGTTTTATCACTCTATGTACATTCTTACGATTTAGGAGTTACACAAGTTTTAAATAATCTCAAGCAGATTATATATAAAAATAAAAAGAAAAGAGGGTACCATATCCTCTCTATAAAAAAATATCTAGAAGAAAATGATAGCCTTAGTAAGAATTTCAAGTAAGGAATATATCTCAAATCCTCCAATGGGTTTGCTTTATGTAGGCGATGCTCTAAAAAAAGCAGGTTATGAAGTTGAAATATTTCATTTTACTCCAGAAGAAATAGATCATTATTCAAGATTAATAGCTAAAAAAGATCCACTTTACGTTGGTGTCTCTGTTTTTACTGGTGGTGATATAGGCGGTGCTGTTGATTTTTCTAAAGAGCTTAAAAAATATTATCAAGGTGTAATACTTTGGGGAGGTGTCCATCCATCATTATTGCCTCAGCAGACTCTAAGTGAAGAATATATAGATGCAATAGTTTGCGGTGAAGGCGAAATTCCAATGGTTGAATTTGCTGATGCTTTAGAGCATAAAAAAGATATGAAAAGCATAAGAGGCATTGGCTTTAAGAAAGATGACAAACAAATAATCAATCCGCAAAGACCTTTAATGACTTCACAAGAAATGGACCAATATAGATTAGATTGGAGTTTAGTTGATGTTAATAAATACATATATCATTATTTTGATATAGGCAAAGTTGTATCTTTCGTTACTTCAAGAGGCTGTCCATATCAATGCAGATTTTGTTACAATGTAGTATTTAACGAGCAAAAATGGCGTCCACATTCTATAAACTATGTTGTTGAGAATATAAACGCATTAAGAGAACAATATGATATTGAAGGTATCTGGTATAAAGATGATAATTACCTTGTAAATAGAACTAGATCAATTGAAATTGCAAATAAAGTAAAACTGCCTTATTTTATAGAAGCAAGTATTAATTTAATAGACCCTCCTTTTGCAAAAAAACTAAATGAAACAAATTGCAGGGAAATTGGCGTTGGTTTTGAATCTGGCAGCAATAGAGTATTAAAAGAGGTTATAAAAAAACCATTCACTAGAGAACAAATATTAGATGGTGTCAAATTATTATCTCAATATAAAGATATAAAGATAGGTGGATTTTTTATTTTTGGTATGCCTGGTGAAACTAGAGAAGATTTCAATCAGACAATAGACATGTATCAAAAATTATTAGAGATAAATCCAAATGTGAATATCTCTGGAGGTAATTTCTTGCCTTATCCTGGCGCTGAATTATATTATGAAGCTATTAAAGCAGGATTTGTTCCACCGACAACAACAGAAGGTTGGAAAACATTAGATAGGTGGAAAGATGATATGGAAATAACTTGGGTTGACTGGTTAACAAGCAAAGAAGTTGTAAAAATAAGAAAAACCATACAAATCTTAACTTCTTTAAGCAGATATGATATTCCAGTATTAAAGAATTGGATAAGATATAGATTATCTGAAGGTAATTATACTATGCCTATTGATCTATGGCTTCTAAGAAAGTTAAGAATTAAGTACATGCAAGGCAATGAAAAGCAGATATCAACAAAGCTAGTAAGATCTGTGGTTAACACAGTTACTGGTCAAAATAGGAAGTATTATTGGAATTAAACTATAATCTATAAACTTTATTAATTTTTCTATATACTCTTATTTATGAAACTTGTATATGTATCTAATTCAAGATTGCCAAGCGAGAAAGCACATCCATTACAACTAATTAAGATGTGTGAAGCATTTAGTGAGAATAATATTCATTTAGAACTGATTGTTCCGAGAAGAATAAATGATATTAAGGAAGACATTTTTTCATATTACTCTATAAACAAAAAATTTAAAATTAAAAAGATATTTAACATAGATTTATTGCAGTTTAATATTATTGATCCATTACCATTTTACTTGCAATCTTTCAGTTTTTCAATTGCTTTATTCTTTTATTTACTTTTTAAAAAAGATAAGACCTACTATTGTAGAGAGATAATGCCGCTTTACTTCCTTACATTTATCAAAAAAATAAAAAAAATTAATATATTTTTTGAACTGCACGATATTCCAAATAAATTTCTAGAATCAATGTTGTTAAGCTCATTTAAGCATATAGATGGCATCATAGTTATATCAAATAGTTTAAGAGAATATTGCCTAAAAAATTCTTATAAAAACATTATTTTAGCCAGAGATGCTGCAGATCCAAAATTATTCGATATAGCTTTATCTAAAACTGAGTCAAGAAAAAAATTAAGCATAAATTATCAGATAAAAATGATAGTTTATACAGGCCATTTATATGACTGGAAGGGTGTTAAGATTGCTACCGAATCAACAAAATATCTCCCAAATGATTATCTATTATATCTTGTTGGTGGTACTAAAGAAGATACTTTAAAACTTAAAAAGTTTATAGCAAATAACTCTCTCAAAAACATAATAATTACAGGTCATGTTAAGCCAAATTTAGTGCCAATCTACTTAAAAGCCGCTGATGTTGCTGTCCTGCCAAACATTTCAAGTAAAGAAATATCAGAAAAATACACTTCACCATTAAAATTATTTGAGTATATGCTGGCAAAAGTTCCTATAGTTGCTTCAGACATCCCTTCCCTAAGAGAAATACTAAAAAATAGCGAAAATGCATTGTTAGTACAACAAGGAGATCCGCAAAAACTTGCAGAAGCCATAATAAAGATAATAAAAAATAAATCTCTTTCAAAAAAATTAACTAATAAATCTTATACTCAAGGACTAGTATATAGCTGGAATAACAGATCAAAAGAGATAATCACTTTTATAAGAAAAACAAATAAGATAAATGAAACAATCAACATAATAAAAAATACAGTAGGTTTGAAAAATCCGCGTCTTTTAAGCGATTATGATAAAAAAAAGATTTTAGAGCTTGAAAATTCAAATAACCTTGGCGTTTTAGAAGCTGTAAAAAGGGATATTACTATAATGTTTACTCATGACTCTAAATTTAGGCAGCCAACAGAACCTATAACAATAAAGAAAAATGATAAGTTAATACTCCCTCCAATATCATTTCCAGAGATTAAAGAGTTTGATGTTGTTTCATCCTCCCCCTCAAAAAAAGTCCATGAATATTTGGTAGAAATATTTAATCTAAAACTAACCCAAGAAGATGCAACTCTATTGTTAGGTTATAATATAAATAAAAGATAGTAGCTAGCAAAGTTTAAAAATATTCACAATAAGGTACTTATATGTCAAAAAAACTAAGGATAACATATTTCAAGAATGTGTGTGTAGGTAATGCACAGTGCATTAAAAAAGATTCTAAACATTTTTCTATTTTAAACAATAAAGCAGTATTAAAAGATTCAAAAGAGTTAATTAATGAAGCTTATATATTAGAAGGTAAGTTTTCTTCTTCAGATTATAACAAATTGATAGAAGCTGCCAAAGCTTGCCCGGTAAATGCGATAACTGTTTATGATATTGATAATAATAAAGAGATAGTTGGAACTAGTATAAGATACAGCAGTAAATTTAAAGAGCTTAAAGCAAAATATGATGATAATAAAGAATTTAAACTAGATGAAAAAGGATATTTTTTGATAAGACTAGATAGAAAAAATAAAAATATTGAAGTAGCATTTTGCAAATCTAAAAACATAATTGAAGTAAAAATTACTGGCAAGACACCAGTTGAAATATACACTACTATAATAAAAGAAAATTTAATATCAAATATAACCCATGCAGCCTATCTTGGCAGAGAATTACAAAAAGCATATATAGCTTTGCAAAATAACATAGCTTATATTCAAGATGAGGAATTAGATTTTTCAAAAAAATTAAAATGAAAGTATTAGATGTTGGCTGTGGCAATAGAAAACTAAGAGGAAGTATTGGTATTGACATCACTAATGATCATTACTCAAATAGTATCGACTTTGGCCAGAAAATAGATATTTATACTGATGCTACTAAAAATCTTCCATATAAAGATAGTTCTATTGATATAGTAACTTGTTTTAATTCATTAGAATATATGAACAATCCTATAAATGCTTTGAAAGAGATACACAGAGTATTAAAAAAAGACGGATTGCTTGTATTTTTTTGTTATAATACTAAGTTTATCCTAAGGAAAAAGATAAGCCCTAAAAATAAACTTTTTACAATAGAAAATTTAAGAAAAACATTAACAAAAATCGGCTTTGAGATACATAAATTAAATGGTCAAGGTAATATATTAAGCTATGAATTATATGGTGTAGCAGTTAAAAAATAATTTAACTCCCAAATCCAATAAAACTAATCCCAATAATTATTAAAACAACACCAATCCATTTCCATTTATTCATCTTCTCTTTTAAGAAGTAAATACTTAATAAACTAGTC
>CAZPBI010000020.1:3806-14181 GCA_964584825.1 Candidatus Woesearchaeota archaeon | reverse complement strand
AAAAAAGCATTAGACTTATCTCTTGAAGATACAGACATCTTATCTCTAAAATGCAAGTGTATTTAGAGTTTCCGACTCCACACAATTTATAGGAACTACACCTTTTGTGACAAATTTGTCTGTTGGAACACATACTGTAAAAGCAATTAGTAATAATATCTTTTATCAAGGAGAGACTATCAAAACCTTTACGATACAAAACAATGCCAGTCTACAAATAATTATTAGTTTTATTTTTAGACAGACACATTATTCTGAATGTAGATTAATTAACAACACAAATACGTGTGTTTTGATTCAGGGCAATGGCTCAATACAATGCCAGAATATAGGTGGAAGTTGTAATTCTACCGGTGTCTAAAATTATCAATTTCATTCCAAAAATTCCACTCCTTTTTTTGTGTATGCAACAAATCTAATTCTAAGTGGAATTGAAAGCGGAGCAGAGATTAATGCCATATGCTCTTTTCCTGAACCAGAGGCAATTGACAAAGCGACTTCGAAATCGTTGTTAAACTCATGTTTTAGATTGTATCTTTTTTATTTAAAAATTTAGTTTTTACTAATTTTAAGTAGATAAAAGTAAGCTTTATATAATAAAACAAGATATTATTTATAAAAGAGATGTATGTTAAAATGGGATGGTTATTGATGTTTACTGGCAAGGAATGTCATTTTTGTCGTGAGATGAATCCTTTAGTCGAGAAACTAGAGAAAGAACTGAAAATTGAAGTCAAAAAATATGAAGTATGGCATGATGCAAAGAATGCTGCATTAATGAAGAAATTGGATAAGATTAATTGTGGTGGTGTTCCATTTTTTTATAATGAAAATACTGGAAAAGCAATTTGTGGAGCTGTTCCTTATGAGACATTAAGAAAATGGGCATTGGGGAAATAAATTTAAGGGTGAAAAGAGGTGACAATTAAAACTGTTAGGAAATTTGAAATAAAATATTTGCAAATTTTGGATGAAAAAGGAAATTGTGATGAAAAATTAAGACCAAAATTAAGACCTAATGAGATAAAGAGGACTTATGAGTTTATGGTTTTAAGCAGAGCCTATGACGAAAGGGCTTTGTTATTACAAAGGCAGGGACGATTAGGAACTTTCGCATCTTTAAGAGGGCAAGAAGCTATTCATGTAGGTGCTGCATTAGCTGTTAAAGATGCAGACTGGATTGTTCCAAGTTTTAGGTGTGAGGGAGTTTATATTACCAAAGGTTATCCTATTGTAAATATTTACCAAGTATATGGGGGAGACGAAAGAGGCTATATATGTCCTAAGGATGCAAATATAACCCCATTTGAAATTACTGTAGGGACTCAGGTGTTACATGCATGTGGTATAGGATGGGCAGCTAAACTAAAAAAAGATAAAATTGCAGTTTTAACATTTTTTGGTGATGGCGCTACATCTGAAGGTGATTTTCATGAAGCAATGAATTTTGCTGGTGTTTTTAGATTACCTGTTGTTTTTGTTTGTCAAAATAATCAATGGGCAATTTCTGTTCCAAGAGATAAACAGACAGCTTCTGAAACATTAGCACAGAAAGCAATAGGATATGGCTTTGAAGGTATACAGGTAGATGGCAATGATGTGTTTGCAGTTTTTTTGGCTATAAAAGATGCAATGAAAAAAGCTAGGATTGGGGAAGGACCTAAGATGATAGAGTGTATAACCTATAGGATGGGGGACCATACTACAGCTGACGATGCATCCCGATACAGAAGTAAAGCTGAAGTTAAAAAATGGGAAGAGAAAGATCCTATAGAAAGATTATCTAAATATATGTTAAAAAGAAAGATTGTTGATTTAGATTATTTTGTTAGGATAAAGAAAAAAGTTGAAGAAATAATAGATGATACTGTAAAGCAGTATGAAAGTTTGCCAGAACCAAAACCAGAGGATATATTGAATTATGTATTTGAAAATAAAACTAGAAATTTAGAAGAACAGATGAAGGAATTGAAATTTAGGATGGAGTTGAAGAATGAGTAAACTAAATTTAGTTGAGGCAATAAATTTAGGATTAATGCAAGAAATGGAAAGAGATCATGATGTTGTTATATTAGGAGAAGATGTTGGCGTTGATGGTGGTGTATTTAGAGTTACAGCTGGTTTATTAAAAAAATTTGGAAAATATAGGGTGTTTGATACACCATTGGCCGAATCTGGTATAGTAGGATGTGCAATTGGAATGGCAATGTATGGATTAAGACCTGTTGCAGAGATACAATTTGAAGGATTTTTTATGCCAGCATTAGATCAGGTAATTAGCCATGCTGCTAGAATAAGAAATAGAAGTAGGGGAAGGTTTCATTGTCCTTTAGTTATTAGAAGTCCTTGGGGAGGGATGGTAAAGGCATTGGAACATCATTCAGATTCACCAGAAACTTATTTTATACATACGCCTGGATTAAATGTGGTAATTCCTTCAAGACCTTATGATGCAAAAGGATTAATTGTTTCTGCAATTAGAGATAATGATCCTGTTATCTTTTTTGAACCTAAAAGGATTTATAGAGCAATTAAGGAAGAAGTTCCGGAAAAAGAATATACAATACCAATAGGAAAAGCAAGTTTAAGAAAAGAAGGCGAACAAATGAGTATTATTTCTTGGGGCGCTATGGTAAGAGAATGTGAAAAAGCTTTAGAGAAAGTTAATATTAGTGCTGATTTAATTGATTTAAGAACAGTAAGTCCTTTAGATGTGGATACAATAATAAATTCTGCTAAGAAAACAGGAAGGGTTTTAGTTGTACAAGAAGCACAAAGAACTTTAGGTTTAGCTTCTGAAATTATTGCTTTAATAAATGATAAAGCATTAACTAGTTTAGAAGGGCCTGTTGAAAGGATTACTGGATTTGATACAATAGTTCCATTAGCTAAATTAGAAGAATATTATAGCCCAAGTATTGAAAGAATAGTTGCAGGTATTAAAAAAGTGATGAATTATTAGGTGAGGTGGATGTCATTGGACGAAAAAGTGCTTAGAGTTGTGAAGTTAGATCATTGTGATAGTTATTTTAATACTGCATTAGATGAGAGTATTTTAAGGTTAACTGAAAAAAATATTTCTTTGCCTTCGATTATATTTACAAAATGGGAACCTACAGTATCAATTGGAAGAACACAAGATTTAGAAAAAGATGTTGATTTAGAAGCTGCTAAAAAATATGGAGCTGTAGCTTTAAGAAGAAGATCTGGCGGGCAAGCTGTTTATCTAGATGAAGATTATATAGTATTTTCATTAATAGCACCTAGAGAATATTTTTTAGAGGAGTGGAGTAAATTAAGAAAATCAATTTGTGTTATTGTAAGTGGTGCATTAAACAAATATGGTGTTCCTTGTCAATTTTATGAACCTGACAATATAATAATAAAAGAAAAGAATTATGTGAAAACTCTTGGGAATTCTGGGCAAATAATAGGGAGTAAAGCCTTTGTTGTGCATTGTAGCGTAAGATTTGATTTAGCAAATTATGATAAGATGATAGATATGTTGATGATAAACGGAATAAAACTTAATTCATATGCTAATGATATAAAAAAACATTTGGGTTATATTAGGTTTTATAATAATGCAGGAAAAAATGAGATAGTAAAATCGATAATAAGTAATATCAGTTTTTATTTTAATTCAAAGATAGTTGAAGAAGATTTTTCTGATTTTGAATTGGCCAATATTAATAAGTTAGCTGTCAGTTATAAAGAAAATTCTTGGAATTATCATTCTGTTGTTAAAAAATCGAGGGGAATTTGTTATTTTTTTGTTAATGGAAAAAATATAGTACCTGTATTAGAATCTATTTTGCCTTACAATAAACCTAGTGGATTATCGGAGGCACTTTTAAATGTATGAATTTAAGTTTCCAGATGTTGGGGAGGGTATTACAGAAGGCGAGATAGTGAGATGGTTAGTTAAAGAAGGACAAAATGTAAGGGAAAATGAGATTATAGTACAAATTGAAACTGATAAGGCAGTAGTAGATATTCCTAGTCCTAGAACAGGAAAGATAATAAAGATTAATTTTAAATCGGGAGATACAATAAAAGTTGGTCAGCCATTGGTTATAATAGATGATGGAAGCGAGGGGAAACTATCAACACAAACAGAAAAAAAGAAATCTGTTTCTGTCGTTGGAGAATTAGAAGAAGCTGAAGATGAACCTGTAATAAAAGTAAATAAGCCAGATTTAACTAAAAGCATAAGTAAAAGTGAAAAATATGTAAAAGTTTTAGCAGTTCCCAGGGTAAGAGAATTGGCAAAAAAATTAAATGTAGACATTACAAAAATAAAGGGTACTGGTGAAGATGGTTCAATTACTGAAGACGATGTTATTGCCGTTTCTAAGGGGGTAAGAAAAGAAATAAGTTTAGAAGAAAATGTATCAAATATAAAAATTGCAAAGAAATATGACATGTGGGGCTATGTTGATAGAGTTCCCTTAAAAGGTGTGAGAAAAACAATTGCGATGAATATGATGAGTTCATTTCATAATGTCGCTCCTGTTACTTCTATGATTGATATTGATGTTACTGAGTTATGGAATTTGAGAGAGAAAGAAAAAGTAAAAGCTGAAATGGAAGGTGTTAAATTAACTTTCTTTCCATATATTATTAGAGCAATAATTGAAGGATTAAAGAAACATCCTTATTTGAATTCTGAGATTAATGGTGATGAAATTATCATTAAGAAATATTATAATATTGGTATAGCAGTTGATACAGAGTATGGGTTAGTTGTTCCTGTAATTAAAAGAGCTGAGATTAAAAATTTGTACGAAATAGCCAAGGAGATAGTTGAATTAGCTGAAAAAGCAAAAGAGAGAAAATTGGATCTTATGGATATGAAAGGTGGAAGTTTTACTATAACTAATTATGGCAGTATAGGTGGAAATTATGGTACGCCTATAATTAATACACCAGAAGCTGTTATTTTAGGTTTAGGTAGAATTTTTGATAAAGTAGTACTAAATGTGAATAAAGTTGAAAATAGAAAGATATTGCCTTTAAGTTTAACCTTTGATCATCGAATTTTGGATGGTGCTGAGGCTGCAAGATTCTTGAATGATATTAAAGATTATTTAGAAAATCCTGAAAAAATAAAATTTGAAGGCGATAAAGAATAATGCGGGAAAGAAGGAAATGATAAACTTAGATAATTTTTTCAAACCAAGAAGTGTAGCTATAATAGGAGTTTCTAGAGATCCGAATAAAGTTGGGCATGTGTTATTTAGAAATTTACTAGATAATGGTTATAATGGGTTTGTTTATGTAGTTAATAAAAATGCTGATAGGATATTAAATTATAAAAGTTATAAATCTGTTTTAGATATTCCTTATAAAGTTAATTTAGCTATAATTTCTGTTCCTGCCAATTCTGTTATGCAAACTGTTAAAGAGTGTAATAAGAAAAAGATTAAGGATATTTTGATTGTTACTTCAGGATTTTCTGAAATTGGAAATATAGAATTAGAAAATGAACTTAAGGATTATATAAATAAAAGTAGAATTAGGATGATAGGACCAAATTGTTTAGGAATTTTATGTCCTGCATCCAAGATGGACTCTTTATTTTTACCCAGGTATAGATTAAAAAGACCTGAAAGTGGAGGGATAAGCTTCGTTTGTCAAAGTGGTGCTGTGGGGAGTACAATATTAGATTTGGCAGCTGAAAAAAAACATAAATTTGCAAAGTTTATAAGTTATGGAAATGCAACAACTATAGATGAAAGCGATTTGATAGATTATTTAGGTGAAGATGAAGATACTAAAGTTATCTGTTTGTATGTTGAAGCTGTAAAAAATGGGAAAAAATTTTTAGAAGTAGCAAGAAAAGTATCTGTAAAAAAACCAATAATAGCTATTAAAGGGGGGATTACAGATGCCGGAAATAAGGCTATTTTGAGTCATACTGGAAGTTTAGCTGGAAGTGCCGAGGTATATTTTGGTGTGTTTAAACAATGTGGAATAATTAACGCCAATACTTTAAATGTGATGTTGAATTATGCTTCTATATTTGAGAATAGTATAAAACCCAGAGGCAATAGAGTTCAGGTAATCACAAATGGAGGAGGTTATGGGATATTAGCATCTGATGCCATTTCTTTGAATAAATATTTAAAAATGGCTGAATTAAGTAAAAAAACTATTGAAGGTTTAAGAAAATCTTTATCATCTTTAGCGAGTTTACATAATCCTTTGGATTTAGTTGGCGATGCAAGAACTGAAAATTATAAAGTTGCTTTAGAATATTGCATGAATGATAACAATATAGATATAATTTTGTTAATTGTTTTGTATCAAACTCCTTTGATAACTACAGATATTGTTGATATTATAATTGAATATAATGATCTTAAGAAAAAACCAATTATTGTTGTAAGTGCTGGCGGTGAATTTACTGAAATGTTGAGTAAATCTCTGTATGAAAATAAAATTATAACATATACTTTTCCTGAAGAAGCTGTACAATCCATTGGTGCACTTGTAGAATATCATGTAAAATAATTTTGAAAATCTTTTTGTGAAGATAGAATTATTTAAAATTACAAAAACAAAACATTTATATATTAGAATCATAATAATATTTTATATATTTTGCAGTTATTAGCTGTGAAATTATGACATTCAAGATTATTTTGCATTAAAAGTGCAGAGTGATTATCAGTAAGGGAGGAAATATGTCGCAAAGAAAATCTCGAAAGACTAGTAGAAGATCTACAAGTAGAAGATCTACAAGTAGAAGATCTGCTAGAAGAACTGGAAGAAGGTAAATCTTTTAGTTCAATAGAACTAGCGGGGCGCGTCGTCCCGCGATATTTTATAATTGTAATGTTGTTGTTTTGAATTCATTTAGAAGCTTCATATGTTCGTATGCATCTTTAATAGTTTTAAATCTTGCTGCCTTTTCACATAGAGACTTAAAGTAATTATATAATTTTTCTTCTGTTTGTTCTTCGTCTTTTATCGTTATAGGTGAGTATTTTTGTAGCATTTCTTCAGGTGTTAATGAAGGATCATCAAAAAGTATTCTATTTTTTGATTTTATTTCCAGAAGAATTTGATTTAATATTTTTTCTGGATTTTTTAATAGAAATCTTTTTGTAACTATTTCTTGGGAATTATCTACAGAAAAAGATATTTCAAAATCTGCAGCTAGTTCTTTAGGATTAAAATTAATAATTTCAAGTTTGTTTATTTGAATTTTACTCATAAGATTAGTACATTATAGATACTTTATTTATATTTCTATAATCAAAAATATTATATACTATTTTATTAAGATTTTTAATATATGGAAGAAGTAAAAATATGTATAAATTGTAATAAAAATCTAGGAAAAAATGTTTGTAATAGATGTGGGGCATTAGTTTGTGATTATTGTTATAGCAGGAAAAGAGGACTATGTTCTAGTTGTATTGCAGGTGTAAGATGAAAATGTATACAGAATATTTAACTTTTAATACTAAAAATAGAATAGAATTTGTTTATATCACTAATAAAATTAATGAAATTGTTAAAAAATCCAAGGTAAAAGAAGGCATTATTTTAATAAATCCTATGCATATAACTGCTGCAGTTATTGTAAATGATAATGAAGAGGGGTTAAAGGAGGATTATATTAAATTTTTGAAGAAATTGGCACCTGTTGTAGGAGACTATAAACATAATTTAACTGGTGAAGATAATGCTTATGCGCACATATGGAGGCAATTAATTGGGCATCAAGTTGTTATGGGTGTAACAAATAGTGAATTAGATTTAGGGCCGTGGGAATCTATATTTTATGTTGAGTTTGATGGCCAACGAAGTAAGAAAGTTTTAGTTAAAGTTATTGGCGAGTAGGTTTTTTTACTTGTTTTAGCCTTTTTTTGATTTCTATTGATTCATTTTGAAAACCAAATTCTCTTCCGATTTTGTAAATATAATATGAAACTAGAATGAAGAAAAAGTATGTAATGAATATCATTAAGTATTCTATGTAAATGAATTCTTTTATTTTTGTTACTGTATCTATAGTTAAAACTATTGTTACAACTAAAACTGCTATTGAACATGCTAGGAAAGTATTTGTAAAGAATCTTAATATAGATTTTGGCGAGAGATTGGATCTTGCGAGTAATGTCCATATTATTGAAAGAATACCCAAACTTGCCAATACTGCACCGATTATTAATTCTATTTGCTCTATTATTAAACTTATTAAATAAATTGCTATGGCTATTGCAATTGTAAGAAGAATTATTTTTATAATTTGGTTTATGTTACTCATTTGAAATTCAACCTCAGATCACAAAATTGACTTAAGACATCTATTAGTTCTCTATTTCCTTTTTTTTCCAGTGAAATTATAATTCCGCGTACTTTCCATACTCGCATTTTGCCTGAAAGGAAATGTATAAATCTTGCAATTGTTTGTGCTTCATTATATAATAATAATGTGTTTAAACTATCAAAGAATAAAAATTTTTCTTTTGATGGTAGAGATGTGACTGCTTGATCCATTGCTAATGATATGTCACTTAAGTTTTCAGGGGTTCCTATGAATAAGCATCCTTTACTTTTTGTTATTTCACCACCAGTTGTTTTTGTAATAGCATCTATAAAGATTATGAGCTTAGTATCTACATTTGATTTTTTAAATAATTTCTCCATGATAGAATAAGGTTTGTTTAATGTTACATATACTCCAGGGATTTTTTCAGATTGCGTTAAGTATTTTACTAAAGATAAATTTGTTTTTTGGTAGTTTTTTGAAGAAACTGTGGCAAGGATGATAGAGTCTTTTATGCCTTTAATTTTTTGAATCTCGCTCTCTTTCATGATGTTTTTGCTAATTTTTTAATATTTAAACTTTGGGTTTGAAAATGTAGACTAATTCGTGATAACAAAACTGAGGAAAGTTTTTTATATATGATAAAATTCTTAAACTTATGAAAATTGAGAAAATAGGTGTGCAAGGTTTAGATGATATTTTTAAAGGTGGTTTAAGGGAGAATTCTTCAATTCTTGTTAAAGGTGCTCCTGGAGTAGGAAAAACAATAATGGCCTTGCAGTTTATATATGAAGGAGCAAAAAGAGGTGATGTTGGAATTTATATTACTGTTGAAGAAGATTTAGATGTTCTAAGGGAAAGTTTTAAGGAATTAGGTATGGATATTTCTAAATTTGAGAAACAAGGTTTAATTAGGATGATTAAACAACCAGTAGCTTTTAAAAAATTATTTTCATTTGATATACCAATGAGATTAATTGAAACTGGAAAAGTAAAAAGAGTAGCTTTAGATTCTTTGACACTTTTTAAGTATATTACAGATAATGAGATTGCTTATAGAAAGCAATTATTAGATTTATTAACTGATTTAAAAAAGGTTTTATTTTTAGCTACAGCAGAGGAGAAGAGAGAAGGTGTGGATAGCTATGAACTTACACCAGAAGATTATTTATTTGAAGCATTAATTAAGATGCTTAGGATAAGAAAGGGGAATACTTTTGAAAAATGCTTGTATGTACAAAAAACAAGAGGACAGGATCATCTAGTGGAGATATTTCCTTATTCTATTAAAAAGAATGGATTAGTTGTATATCCAAATGAAATACCATTTTCTTTGATTGAAAGAGATCTTAGAGAGAAAATATGAAAGAAGAGAGAGTGAGCTCTGGAATTCCAGGCTATGATGAATTAGTACAGGGAGGTTTTAAGAAGGATTCTATAAATTTGGTAGCTGGAGAACCAGGGGCTGGTAAAACAATATTTGCCATTCAGTTTTTAGTTGAAGGCTGTAAAAAAGGAGAACCTGGAATTTATATAACATTTGAAGAGAAAAAGAAAAAGCTGTATGAAGATATGGTCACATTTGGATGGGATTTGTTTGGGTATGAGAAAAAGAAACTTTTTAGGGTTTTAGAATATACCCCGGAACAAGTTAAAAAATTATTAATGGAAGGGGGGGGTGCAGTTGAAAATTTAATAGAGGATATAGGTGCTACAAGGCTTGTTATTGATTCTATTACTTCATTTGCTTTATTATATGAAGATGAATTAACAAAGAAAGAAGCAGCTTTATCTTTATTTGATATGATAGCTAAATTTGGATGTACAGCTGTATTGACCTCACAAATAAAACCCGGGAATGAATTATCTACTATTGATTCTTCTTTGGAATTTGAGGTTGATAGCATAACATTACTTTATCATATGAAAATAAAAGGTGAAAGAATAAGGGCTATAGAAATATTAAAAATGAGAGCAACTAAGACTTCTAATTTAACTTATGGACTAGTTATTGATAATAAGGGATTAAGGGTAACAAGAGAGAAAATAAAATAGTAGAAAATTTATTCTATTCTTGTGGTCATATCACCT
>CAZPBI010000020.1:0-3796 GCA_964584825.1 Candidatus Woesearchaeota archaeon | reverse complement strand
GTATATGTTAATGTTAAAGTTGCTTTAAATCTTGTTCCTTGTGTAGATGCAGCATCAATGCCAGGACAATTCCACTGGAAAATTGCATCTGCACCTTCTGCTATAGTTGTAGGATTACCAGCTCCAGATGTACAGAGTCCTGCACCCTGTTGATTTACCGTAAAGGTAACACCTGTTGCGCCTGCTCCTACACCATTTCTTACTATAATTGTAGTATCATTATCAGCAACATTGTCTACTGTAAAATCAGCACATGCAAAACCAGGTGCTAGAGTACAACTTTGAGGCAAAAATCTACCTGGACTTAAAACTCCAAAATAAGCTAATGCACCAATAGCGATTAAAACAACTAGAATTGCCCAACCATAGGTCATTAAAAATTCCATGGCTGCTTGACCCCTTTTGACCATTAATTCCACCCCTCTTACACAATTTTATTTAAATATTATAGATTTAAGGCTATTTTACTTATATATAAATATTACTACCCTAAAAAGAATAGTAAACTATATATAAAATATCAAAATAATAGTTTTTATGAGGGGTCAAATTAGTATAGAATATATTCTTCTTGTTGGTGTTATACTTGTAGTTGTAATACCTTTGTTATATTATAGTTTTAGCAAAACTAATACGGATATAAGATATCAGCAAGCTTCAGATGCTGTTAATGCATTGGCAAAAGCAGCTGATGAAGTATACTCTTTAGGATTAGGAAGTAGAAATTATGTCTGGATAAATCCACCAGAAGGTGTTACTAATGTAATTATTAAGGATAAAATTATAAATTTAGAGGTTGCAATATATGGGGATAGATCTGATTTTGTCGCAAAGACTAATGCTAATTTAACTGCTACCCAAGACTTGTTAAATAAACTTCTTTATGGAGGTTCATATAAAGTTTCTGTTGAAGTTTTTAAAAATATTACAACTGGAGACATTTCAGTTTTATTAGGTGGATTTTGCGGGGATAATTTTTGCAGTTCTGCTGAAAATTCTAAAACTTGTCCTATTGATTGCGTTGATAAATGCGGAGATGGAGTTTGTACTTATCCTGCAGTTGGAGGGTATGTGGAAAATTGTTTAACTAACTTTTGTGCTGATTGTATTGGAAGCCAGGTAGATTGTGATCTCGGCAAGATATGCAAAGAAAATACAGTTAATCCTGGAACAGGGATTTGTGTAGCTTCTGCTTCATGTGGTGACGATATTTGTAATGGTGAGCCTTATGTTGAAAATTGTAATAATTGTCCCTCAGACTGTAAATTAGCTGCTGGTGAATTATGTTGTTTTGATCCTGTTACAGATAGTTATTATAGGGCTTTTGCATGTGGAATACCTCCAACTGTAACTAGTTGTCCAGATTGGTGTGTTTGGATAGGTGATAAAAATCTAAAAGATTATGATACTGGTGTGTGCGCCCAGAATCCTACTAAATGTATTAATGATTTTGGTATAGGTGGAGAATATGTTGAAATTGATGAATTTAATATTGATGGTGATGGTGGGGTTACTGCTACATGCGGTACTCAACCAAAACCTCCTGGTGATGGAGAATGTGATGGTGATGAATATTGTTTTGCAGGACCTCAAGCTAATACTTGTTGTTGTGTTTGGATATAATTAAAAATGATAAAGGGACAAGCAAGCATAGAATTTTTATTTACAATAGGTATAGTATTCTTTATTTTTGTATTTATGTTTGGATATTCGTTTAGTAAATATAAAGATGTTCGGGATACAGAAGAAATAATAGAAGCGAAGTCAGAATGTTACAAACTTGCAAATATTATTCTTAATACTTTTTTGGGTGGTAATACTACAAAGATAGGAACATCAATAAATTATAATGCGTCGATAACACCCAATAATCAATTAATAACTATCAATGATTTTGTAACTTGTACAATACCTATAAATAGAACTCTTAAAGTAAACTTAAATAAAGGAAGTATAATTATAGAAAATAAAAATAACATTATAAGTCTTGAAAATGTTTAAAAGGGGACAATTATCAACTATAGATTTAATTGGATCTATTGCTATTTATGTAATCTTACTTATTTTTATTATAGTTTATTGGAATTTATATGAGAAAAGATTCGATGCTAATATAAATGAAGAAGAAATGGCAGTTAGTGCAATAAAAATCTCTGATTTTCTTGTAGAGAATAGTGGATTTCCAACAAATTGGAATAATAGCAATGTTCAAATAATTGGATTGGTTAGTAAGGATAGGATTCTTGAAACTAGGAAATTACAATCTTTTATTAATACAACATATAATAAGACTAGAAACTTATGGAATATTGAGAATTATCAATATCATTTAAGAATTACAGATTTAAATGGGGCATTATTAAATGTAAGTGGCAATTTTACAGACTTTGGTCCATTTCAAAACGCAGATGAAGATTTGGTTCTAAAGGTAAGGAGGTTTGCTTTATATGGAGGCAAAAAAGTTATTGTTGAATTTTCATTGTGGAAATAAAGGGCAAGTATTTTTGCTTGATGTATTAATAGCTTCTTTTATCGTTTTAGTAGTGTTAATAGTTTCTGTATTCTTTATAGCTAAAGCAGAGGGGTCTAGTTTTGGTAGATTGCAAGCAAGTAGGATGGTTAATGATATATTTGCTATTTTGGATTATAATGGGGTATTAGGAGAGTTTGATTTAAATAAAATTAAATCTGAAATAAATTCCATGTTGCCAGAAGGTTATAGGACAGAATATAAAATAGCTTGTGGAAAAAGAGTTTATGATTCACGAACAAACTTGACTGAAGCCCATATATTTGCTGGTGAGAGAGTATTTGTTGATGGAGATTATAATCCTTGCATTGTGAGGTATTGGATATGGGTAGGGTAGGTGTTTTATATTCGATAGGGTTTTTAATAATTTTAGTTGTTTTTATAAGTTTTATTAATTTAGTAATTAGAAATTCTAACTTATCAAGTGCAAGGTTTTCGGAGGATGCTAAATTAGAATGGATTCGTAATTTAGATGAGTCTATACAAGATGGGTTTAGGGATATTTTTATAAAAACATCTGGCATATCTATTTCTAGAAGTGGTTATGATCTTTTTATAGGTGAAAATTTACCAAATACAAATGCAGATGCTTTTAAAAAAAATCTTTCTAAATATAAGACTTTTATTGAGGGAAATTATTCTGTAAATTTTAATATAACAGAGATAAATAAAACTATGCATTTATATGTAAAACCACATGGAATTAGAATAAATCATAGTACTTATGGAGGGAATGATATGAAAGTAGTTAAAAGCCAGAATAACTTTTTGGCATATAAGTTAGATTTAACTATAAACACAGATGCCTTCTGTACAAGTTCTGGGATAAATACTTTATTAGATATAGAAGTTTTTGATCCAACAGGAAGTGCATGCATTCTAAATGATGTGGCATTTTTAACAGTAAGAGATACAAATCTGAATGGGCCTAAGATTGTAACTGTTGATTTTCCTTCTATTAGTAATATACTGAATATAACTGTGAGTAGTGGTATGAGTATAAATCTGAACCTTAAGATAGATGATTTGAGTGTTTCAAATGATAGTATAATTGTCACAACAGACCAAAATATATTGTATTTTAATTTTACGGATATAAATTATACTAAAAATGGAACAATAAGAATACTGTAGTTATTAACCAATTATAACAACAATTAATAAATATTTATTCTAAATTTAAATTTAAAGAGGAGGAAAAATAAAGAAAGAAGTAGACAAGGGAGTAGATTTATTAGAAAACATAATCTTGAAGAAGATATAGAT
>CAZPBI010000019.1:11731-14431 GCA_964584825.1 Candidatus Woesearchaeota archaeon | reverse complement strand
AATTCCTCTAATAGCATCCTAAATCAGGAGAAATTAGTATTTTTAAACTTATCGTAAATAGTAATTATTTAGTGGTAAAAATATCACGAACTCTTATTTTTCCATCAACCGATAACTTTACAGAACCTAAGAGACGAGATTTTATAAACCTTTTCATAATTGCCACTCTAAAGTAATTATTAATTAGTATTAAACTTTATATAATCTAGTTCTTATATTGATTTCATGAATAAAAGAGGTGTAAAGATATTAGACAATATTCTTGTTGTTGGTGTATCAATTATCACAGTATCATTAATATACTTATTCCTTAATTCCACTTATTATCAACAGCAAGTATTAAATCAAACTAATCTAACAGAGACTGACATATCATTTAGAATTAATGCAGCCAGCATAAATAATAATATCTTAACAATAAATATACAAAACATAGGAGATAAAATCGATTCTTTTACAATAAAAGTATACTCTATTAACGGCATTCAAAATTTTAAAACAGATATGCCAATAAATCCTTCAGAATCTAAAATCATCTCCATTTTATTACAATATATATCAAATATAAGTAAAATAGAGGTAATACCTGGGATATTAGTAGAAAATAATATTCACTATCTAGATGAAAATCTACAAGAATATTCATTTACCACACCTCCATCTCAATATAGTAATATAACATCCCGTGTCTTATCATGTTCAGCTCACTCAGAATGTGATGATAATAATTTTAATACTATAGATCTATGTGAAAACTTCATTTGTTTACATAGAAGAACACAATGTAATGATAACAGAGACAATGACAACGATACATTATTTGATTTGCAAGATCCTGATTGTAGAAATCCAAGAGATGATTCAGAATCTTCAGTAGATTTACAATGTAATAATGGTCTAGATGACGATTCAGATTCTTTAATCGATTTACAAGATCCTGGTTGTATAAATATCCAAGACAATGACAAATCTGATGTCTGTATACCAACAGCTGAGATTTGTGATAATAAAGATAATGATTGTGATGAGATTATTGATGAAGGTTGTGGTTCATGTAGCGACAGAATAAAAAACCAAAATGAGATTTGTATCGATGTTGGTGGTGTTTGTGGTAGATTAGAGAGCAAAGAGTTAAGTTGTGAAGATAATTTAGATAATGACTGTGATAACCTTATTGATAATTTAGATCCGGGTTGTCCTTCTGCAAGAGCTATAATATGGTATCATACTAGAAGAGAAAACCAAAGTAATATAGCAAGGATAGCAAATACTAGATTTGTTACTCACATAATAGTTTCTAACCAGGATTTCAATACAGAGCCAGAAGCTACACAATCCTCTTTAAGTAAATTAAATGAGATAAAACGAAATGGACTTATCCCAATCTGGAGTAGAGAATTATGGTTTAAAGATGGAAATAGATCTCAACAAGATTTTGCACAACCGTTTATTGCTAATTATACTGATGGAACAATTGTTTTTAGCAGTGATTACTACGCATGGTTCTTAGAAAGATTATGGAACGAAGCAGAGAGATATGGAATAGAATTAGTTTCTATGGACACAGAACCTTATGACCCTAATTACTACTTAACTGATCTTAAAAATAAAATGAGTAACAGAAGTGTAGAATGGTTTAATAATGTCAGGAATGCTGCAGAAGTGGCTTTGAGGCAAGAAAGAGTACGAAGTGCTTCATATATTTTTCCATCTGATTCTTACGCTCTTAACAATAATATCCATAAAGCACTGAACATTCTTGGAAAAAATAAAATTATAGAACATACTTATTTTGATTGTAACCAACGTTTAGATCGGTCCCTACAGCAAGACGTGCATATTATTGGCATATGGATAACAGCCGATAATTCCTGTTATAGAGAAAGCACCAGTTGTAACCTAACTAATTATGGAAAAATTTGTTCTGTTCAAATCTACCGTTCACTTCCAGTAATTAATATAGCGATATGGGGGCCACATACTATATTTAATAACGCAAATTATTGGTACAATGCTAATAGAGGATTATTTATGTGGGCCAGAGAGGGAACTGATAAAAATAATTTCATAGATGCCTTTATCTCTTATTGCTTAATCAATAATTCTACTTGTGCTCCTTACTTAAAACCATAAGTTAATTAACTCTTACAGGAAAAATTAGTTTTTTAATTTCAAAAAATATCAATCCTAAACTACTAAATAAGATTACCCAAAACCAATCAATAAAATTCAAAGGTATTAACTTAAAAGCAATATTTAATGGCGTATACATTATTACTAAATGCAATAGTAAACTCACAAAAACAGCTATTAATAAATATTTATTATTTTCTAGTTTAAATATACTTGTTTGACTTCTTACACTAAAAGCCAAAAATAATTCAAACATTATTAATGTAGTCAGTGCTATTGTCCTAGCTCTTTCAACACCATATCCTAGGTTATAATAAAATAATCCTAGCACAATTAATGTACTTAATAATCCAGCCAAAAAAATAAAATTGTATGTTCCCTTTAAAACAGACTCATCCTTATCTCTTGGTTTTCTTTTCATTACATCACCTTCTGGTTTATCTACACCAAGTGCCAATGCAGGAGCACCATCAGTTACTAAATTTAACCACAATAATTGTAAAGGTAATAGTGGTAAAGGTAAATTTAATATTAAAGCAAATAGTACAACACCAATTTCACCAACAT
>CAZPBI010000019.1:0-11721 GCA_964584825.1 Candidatus Woesearchaeota archaeon | reverse complement strand
CCTTCCTTAACAGCACTTACAATAGAACTATAATTATCATCCACCAAAACCATAGCAGAAGCATCCCTTGCAACATCAGTTCCCTTAATAGCCATAGCAATTCCAACATCTGCTTTCTTTAGCGCAGGAGCATCATTTATTCCATCTCCAGTCATTGCAACTACATAATTTTTTCTTTGCAGAGAATCTAAAATCATAACCTTATGTTCCGGATCTACCCTTGCAAATATATTATGTTTTAAAACCAAGTCATTTATATTTTCTTTAGTTATATCATTACCTTCAACAACATCCCCAGTAATTCCCACTTCATGCGCTACTGCCTCTGCTGTATTTTTATGGTCCCCTGTTATCATAATTGTTCTAATCCCTGCAATTTTTGCCAATCTCACTGCTTCCCTTATACCCTCTCTGGGAGGATCTATCATCCCTGTTAAACCTAAAAATATTGTTTTGCCATCTTTTTTATAAGCTACGCCTAAAACTCTTAATGCATTTTTTGTCATTTCAATATGTATTTTTTCTATTCTGTAAATATCATTTTTATGTAATTTCAAAATTTTACCATTTACCTGTATATAATTACAAAATTTCAAAATAATTTCAGGAGCTCCTTTCAAGTAACTTATTTCCTTATTGCCAATCTTATGTGTGGTACTCATATATTTTTTGGCAGCATCAAATGGAATTTCGTGTACCCTTTCTTCTATTTTATTAATGTGAGCCTTTTTAGCAACAACCAACAAAGCTAATTCAGTAGGGTCTCCAATATTTGGTAAAACTGCATTATTACATGATGCACATGCAAGCAACAAATCATGAATCTTTTCAGGATTTATTTTGTTCTTATTTAAGAGAAATTCTCCCTCTGTAGAATACCCTTCTCCAGTAATTTCTATAATTTCATTGTTTGTATAAATCTTAGTAACCGTCATTTCATTCTTAGTAATAGTTCCGGTCTTATCGCTGCAAATTATTTGTGTACTCCCCAAAGTTTCAACTGCCCTTAATTTTCTTATTAAAGCATTTTTTTTATACATCCTTCTAACACCCAATGCCAAACTAATAGTTACAACAGCTGGTAATCCTTCTGGAACAACAGCCACTGCCAAAGATAAAGCTGTAAGTAAATCATCAAGGATATTAGACCCTCTTAATAAACCAATCACAAAAACCAAAACAGAAATTACTATGGCTCCTGCTCCTAATTTTTCACCTAATTTTTTAAATCTTTTTTGTAATGGCGTTTCGCTTATATTTACCTCGGAAACCATTTTAGCTATTTTACCAACCTCAGTATTCATTCCACTAGCGACAACAACAGCTTTACCTCTTCCTGTAACTACAGTAGTCCCAGAAAAACACATATCTTTTTGATCTGCAATAGGAACTTTATATCCTAAAGCAGCAACTTGCTTATTTACAGGAGTACTCTCACCTGTTAGTATTGCCTCATCTAAACTCATATTTTGTTCCTCTATTATTCTGCAATCCGCTGTAATCCTATCTCCTGCATCAAAATAAACAATATCTCCAAGAACTAATTCACTAGACTCAATTAAAACTAATTTACCATCTCTATATACCTTAGTTTGGGGAACACTTAATTTTTGTAATAATTCAATAGATTTTTCTGCCTTATATTCTTGTACAAATCCCAAAACTCCATTTAATAACAAAATAGCGAATATTACTACAGCATCTAAAATCTCTCTAAGAAAAAAACTTATTATAGTTGCAATAATTAAAATAATAACAATAGGATCTTTAAACTGACTAAAAAATATTTTTAATTTAGAAATTTTGTGTTTTCTTTCTAATTGATTTTTTCCATATTTATTTAATCTCTCTTTAGCTTCAGCAGAAGTTAAACCATTTTCACTAGAATTTAATTTCTTTAACACCTCTTCTTTCCCTAATTCATAATACATAAAATTAAACTAATAAATGAAATATATAAATGTTATTAAGTATTTCTTGTACCACATAATCTAAGATAAATATCTGGATCAGAGGAAGGTTGCGGCATAAAAACATCAGCAAGAGCAACATCGCCAGTTAAACAACTTGTATAGGCACTGCTACCTATTGTAAAATAATAACTTTTTACATAAATATTCTGTGCTATCTCACTTTCTCCTACAGAATTAGCTATAATTTCAGTCACACCTACACTATCTACACCTAAATCATCTGAAGTAATACTCCCATCTAAAATATCAACAGAACCTATACAACTTGGGCATGAAAACTCACCTCTAACATCGAGATTTCTAGAAAGTGTATTAGTCCCTATTTGCAAATTACTGTATGATACTATATTATCGTCTACCTGATCCTTAAGATTCTGTCCAAAAAGAGTTTCGGTAGCATAAACATTTGTACAAGTGTTTTGTGTATCACACCTTGTATCTACTCCACCCGGTGGATTTTGATTACATTGAACATGTATTCCATCACCAATACACCATTTATTTAATTCTATAGCACCAACTCGTGGGTCATTTTCACTAGTAATACCGTTATCTACACCATCTGCAAAACCAGCTGGTATAGAAAAAATTTCACTCCAACTTACTCCATCCTTAACACTCGCAATTACAGTTGGGTCATTTTCACTAGTAATACCATCATCCCCTTCACAAATAACATTACCATTGGCATCTACACCAACCATAACATTACTAGTACACGAACCACTTATTACTCTTTGAACACTCTCCAATTCTCCATAATCATGCCCAACCTTACTAGCAGGTTGACCGGTAAGATAAGCATTAACAATAGTTATTAAACCAATAACTAAACCAACAAATAAAAATATATAGAAGTGTTTTTTCTCGATTTTAATATGAATATCCATTTTACCTCTTTTTTCTATAATTTAATAATCTTTTATTGTTTTTAAAATTTCTTATAGTATAATAACTAATTATCATAATTAAACTTATTATTAAATTAAACCTTGTAAACACCGAAAAGTTCTTCTCAAATAGATTACAAGGTATTTTATTAGGATAATTTATAGATGGATCATTGCATACAACATTTGGTTTTTTAGGTTCGCACTGAACATCTGGAGCACAATCAAAACCAATAACACAAGATTGCTGATTAGTAGGACATACCCCTATTAGCTTACATTTATTACTAATTTGATACTTAAATCCATCAGGTTGACAATTTCCATATATTTCACCACAATCCCACGTACAACTATCATCAGGGACACATTTGGTATTATCCCATTTACACAATAAACCTAGTTCATTAACAACCCTACAACCACCTGTAATAGGCTCATTATTTTCCCCTAAAGTTCCACAAATTATATCTCTAACTAATAAACCACAAATATCACCATTACAATCAGCTTCATTAGTAAATCCACCACAACTAATTACACCAGCACACCCTTCGCATTTATTAATAAGTTTTGTGGCATTATAATGACAATTTCCTGATGTAGTACAAAAATTAACACAAATATTTTGATCACATCTTAAACCCAAAAAATCCCAGCCACAATCATCACAATCATCACAATCTACAGTTTTAAATTTACAATCACTAACATCAAATTGGCAAATAAGACTCACTATATCAAGTAGACCATAACAACCTAACCCACCCTCAAGTGATAAATCCAAGTCATCACAACTGTCAATATTTGCTGGTAATACATCATCATTATTTTGTGCGTTTATATAAGATTTCCCATCTGCTCCAGGATCGCAAGCTTCACCACTTTCTATAACACCATTTCCACATGTTTGCGCATTTGCATTAATAACAAAGTTAAATAATATTAGAATAACTAAAAAAAACATGTTATTTTTATTATAAATTATATTTACCATCTTAACTAAAACAGTTTGTAGTATCTATTACATTACAATTACCGTAACAAAATAAATTTTCTGTACTACCTATAGTATAGTTATCGCAAGTTAATCCTGGGAATACATCATCATTTGGATTATTTTTATCTAAAAAATCACACGTTTCCCCTAAATGAATTTGAACGCCATTAAATCCACAACTTGGTATACATAAACCACAATCATCACAATCATCACAAAATTCCATTCTTTCACAAATTCCATTAGGAGCACCATTACAATCATTTGGAGTTGTACAAGAATTTCTATCAAAGGTACATTGTGGAGTACATGTTAAAAGCCCTGTTCCCAACCCCAAACTTTCACAGGTTTCAAAATTTAATTCATCTACACTACATCCATCACCGCCACAATCGCACTCTTCACCAATACCCACGATACCATTTCCACAAGGACTAAAACCAATTTGGCACATATATATTTCAGTATTACCATCTCTTCTATCTTCCCACACAACCTTACCATCATTTATAGCCGGGGCTCCTTGGTATGCAGTATTAGTAACTAATGGTATCATTAACGTAGAAACAGGATCATACATAAAAATATCAGAATTGCCATTTCTATAATCTTGCATTACTATAAGCTCATTAAAAATATCTGGTAACAGTTGGTTAGATGGATTACTAAAGCCTGTTTCTGTTCCGCTAGTTAAATTATACAAATAAATATCTATATCCCCTGATAATTGACGTTGCCCCCCCCAAGTAATTGACTTTTCAAATAATGAATAGCCATAGACCCTGTAATAAGTACTAATTTTAGTTTTTATATCTGTAGATATTTTGTATACATATATTTCCATATTATTATTAACGAACTCCCACCACAACACTATATCTCCATAAATAATTGGATACCCTGTAGGTATATCTACTGAATTAATAACAGTAGACATGCCTGTTAAAACATTATAAATAATTATCTCATTAAAAACTCCATTACGTCTTCTAAATACAACAATATCTTTATACACATCAGGACCAACATCAAAGCTTCCAGGTATATCAACTATAGCTCCGCTAACAATATTATAAACAACTATATGAGAAGTTAGTGTATTGTTATCTTCCCAAACAATTAAATTACCATTTATTCTAGGATTCTTTTTGGCAGTTGGTGTACTTGGTGATATCATAGTTTCTACGCCGCTTTTATTCATATAAATTGAGCTACTCCCACTTCTTTTATCTTCCCAAACAATTAAATTACCATCAATATCAGGATTAATTTGATCAAAAATATTATTTGTAACTTTTACCTCACTACAACTTATAGGTTCACAATTATTTTTATTTATACTACAATCTGAATTACAGCTTATTACACCACCAGTATACAAATTAGGATCATAGGTATTACATTGAACAATCCCTATACCATAACTACCAAAATCATCATCACTAGTTCCAAAAATCAAATCTGTACCTGTTTCGCATTGTTCAGGCCCTTCTCTAACACCATTACCACACTCATAAGTATTTAAATAAGTGCTCAACTTAGCTACATTTGGATCTTCATTTAATGTAGTAACAAAATAATACTCTGGAGGATTACAAAATCCTAAACAATCATTTTGGAATTCTGCAATCCATTTAGTAGTAGCAATATCCCCAGTAAAAACTACAGATGTAGGTTGAATACTTGCTGGATCATCACTCACACCTTCACCATAAGTTAAATCATCTTCCTTAATATTAAAATCAACTAATTTTCCGTCACAATTTGATCCTAGCAATGTTAAATTAACAAGTTGTCCTTTTATTGCAGAGGATATAACATTCGCTTTTCCATCTGTCCAATAAGAAACACCAAAAATACAAAGTAAGCTAGGATCCTGATCCCCGCAACAAATCTTCATATTATATTCATCACAATATCCGACATGCGCATTATAAGAATCTGACATCGAACCAATACATTCATAACCAGTTCTACAAATATCTTGAGTGTAATAACAATATCTATTATTATAACATACAGGAATATTATAAGCTGAAGTAGAACCAATTGATGACGAATCTTGATTATTTTGAGCTACATGTGAATTACTAGAACCATGTAACCAGAATACAACTTGTTGAGAATTATTATCTAGGCTTATTCCACAGGCATTATGATCTACTATTTGGCTAGCGCAAACCCTGACATCATAAACGGGATCATTAGTATTCCACAAAGCAACATGTGAATTGTATACACCATCCCCAATTATTTCAGAATCAAATATTTTATATATAGTTTGATCATCACTACAACTCCCATATGTAACATACCCTGTAAATTTATTCAAACTAAAATAATAAGAAATAACTACAAGTAAAAATATACAAATTATTAAAATTGCTCCCCCCTTATTCAATTTTACCTCTTTCATTTAATTCTTTTTCTGATTATATAATAACAAACTATCAAAGTTGCGCCTATGATGACATTTAACCATGTAAATGCAGGAAAATCTTCCTCAGCTTCAAAACAGGTAATTTCTTCAGGATAATTTATAGCTGGATTATCTAAAAGTACATTACAATCTCCAGATAATAATCTACAAGTCCCTACCTTGCTCCTTACACCATTTATACATTCGCTATAAACATTTTCACATTGCCATGTACATTTCTTATTTTCTCTACATCCTTGTTCTATCCATTCACATTGGTTATCTAGTATTATTAAACATCTATCGATTTCACAATCCAATTCATTAGTATAATCCTCACAACTAGTAACCAATCTACAAGATTTGCAATCTTCACCAATACCAGGATCATAATAACAGCTTCCGGGTCCTCCACATGCATTTATACACACACTTTGAGTACAACTTGCAGAAAATAAATTGTCACATTTATCACAAGAACCACATCTTACTCCGCCTGTATCGGGCAAATTACAAGAATCACTACTATACTGACATCTTTGGCATGTTAACTCACCATTTAAATCACTTTTAAGTTCATTACAACTATCAAAATTTCTAAAAAAAGTGTCACCATCACACATCTCTCCTTGATTTAATTTATTATCACCACATCTTCCACTAGGTCCTTGACAACTAGATGTATTAATTTTATAACAACCATGACATGTTAAACTACCATTCCAGCCTACATCTCCACATTTCATATTCTGAACAAAAATATCATCAGAATTATCTAATTTAGAATTTATATCACATATTTCCCTTCCAGTTATCCTTCCATCTCCGCATTCACTAACCACACTTCCTTTTTGTTTTACAACCAAATCATCAGATTTCTTGGTATTTCCAAATAATTTTACCTCAAAATAAAAACTAGGATCTATAGAGCAAAATAAAGCATGTTTATCACAATGCCTTCTAGCTCTCCAAGACATCTCTACATTACTATCATCATTAAAACTTGTATTTATACTTAATATACTACCAACAGAAGCAATTTGCTTAACTTTTAAATTTACATCAATATCTTTACATGCATTACTACCCTTAACAACCATAAAAACAATATCATCCTCATTTACACTTGAAATTCTATTTACCCCATTTTTACTCCAGAATAATTCCTCGATTCTACACCCAGGAATACAACATATCTTTGTATAATATGCATCGCAATCTCCAACATGAGAATTTTTACTTCTAAAAATAGAACCAAAACATTCCTCATCCTGATCACACTCATTTTTATAATTACATTCTACACCCCCAAAACATAAATCTTTATACCCGCTAGTATTCAAACCGCTTTCTTCAACATGTGCATTTACATCTCTATTAAGACCTACTCTAAAAATTATATTATCATTTATACCGTCATCATTAAAATCAACACATTCATGTCCAGAATCTTCTCCATAACATACATTTAGATAGCCATCCTTACTAATATTCCACAAAGCAACATGAGCATTATCTAATTTATCCATCTTATACACTATATTCTCATCTTCGCATACTACTCCAAATTCAACCAGTGCACTAGAAATAGCAATTAAACTAATAAAAATAAGCAAAGTTAGTAAGATTCTTTTCATGCTCTAAAAATCGCCTCTTATAACCTAACTTCCATTTAAAAACTATTTAAACATTTCCAAAATATAAATTAATCATACCGAAAGCTATATATAGTGTAATTGTAGAAATTTAATCTAAGGTTAAAATGATTGAGCTTGGCGGTAACATAAAACTCGATAACTTTAATGACATAGAGCCCGCATTACTTATAGTGGTTAAAAAAGTAGTGGGCAACTACGCAAGAAAAATTTCTGAATCTTTTGAAGATTATAAAGAAGTACAAGTTAGCCTTGAAAATAAAGACAGCAATAATATTAAAGTAAAAGTAATAGCAGATAAAGAATATACTTCAGAAGCAATTGATAAAAACCTTTTTTTCGCATTAGACAGAGCTTTAAGTACAGTTTTAAAACAATAGGTTTATAAATTAAATACTTCTAGTATTTTTATGGGTAAGAGAGTTGGTGGCTCTAGACGTAAAAGTAGACATAAGTTTAGTAAATCCATATCAAAGAAAGGAAAAATAAGTATTAAGAATTATCTTCAAAAATTCAAGAAAGGAGAGAAAGTAGTGTTAATAGCTGAGCCAGCTATTCATAAAGGTTTATACTTTAGAAGATTCCATGGCAAAGTTGGTATAGTAGAAAAAGAACGTGGATCTTGCTATGAACTATCTATAAAAGACGGAAATAAACTAAAAACATTAATAGTACATCCAATACACCTTAAAAATGTCAGACATATTAATATTAAATGAAAAACCTCTTTCACTAGTTGAAACTAATAAAATATTAGAGAAAATAAAGAAAAGAGATAAAGAAGTGAGTGATAGAGTAAAGAAAACAATGGAATATATTAATAAAATAACAAAATTAAATGAAAAGGAAGCTAAAGAAATAGAAGAAAAACTAGAGAAAGTTGGAATAACAAGATTAAAACAAAAACACATAGTTAAAATTATAGATATAATACCAAAGGATATAGACAGCCTAAAAGCATTGTTTGTATCAGAACCACTAACGTTAAAACAAGAAGAACTAGGTAAAATATTAGAATGCATAAAATAAATGAATCAAAAAGTAAAGGAGGAAACTGCAATAGTATTGGATTTCCTTCCGAATGGTTATCCATTCGATCCAACCCCGATACACAAAAAGACTCCTGTAGTGCAAGCTCTCGGAGTTTCTCACTTTATCTTGCTTGAACTTGTACCCAAGAAAGGCATTTTCCTACAACCCCATGAAGAAGTATATGTTGGTGACGGAAAAAGAGATAAAATACATCATGTTTTAGGCAGAATTCAAATGGAAAAATTAACAACAGCTGCAGAAAAAGAATTGGAATTTGTTGTCCGTGATCTTGTAAACAAAAACGAAAAAAAATTTGTTGATTTCTTTAATACTGCTATTCCTATTAATACAAGAAGACATCAACTTGAATTACTCCCTGGTGTAGGAAAGAAACACATGGGGGAAATTCTAGAAAAAAGACAGGAAAAATCCTTTGAATCTTTTGAAGACATAAAACAAAGAGTTAGTTTAATGCCAGATCCAAAGAATGCAATAATCAAAAAAATAATCGCAGATATCAAAGGAGAAGAAAAATATAGATTATTTGTTGCTTAAAAGTAAGATCCCACTTTTTATAATTTATTTCAATAGATTTTAAAAAATAGGCTTTATGTAAAAAAAGCCTTAATTTATGACTTTATACACAAAGCAAACAAATAAATAAATTTAAAAAGGATTACTAATATTGTTTCCACATGCAAGAAATAAAACAAATAGTAAGAATAACAAATGCAGACATCCCTGGAAACAAACAGCTTAGTCTTGCTTTAACATCCATAAATGGAATAGGTCATAATTTTTCATATGCTGTTTGCAATACATTAAACTTAGATAAATACAAAAAAGTTGGTACTTTATCTACAGAGGAAATTAAAAAAATAGAAGATGTTATTAAGAATCCATCATCTTATAATATTCCAACATTTTTATACAGCAGAAAAAGAGATCCAGAAACAGGCTTGGATAAGCATTTAATTACATCTAACTTAAAGCTTACACAAGAATTTGATATTAAAACATTTAAGAAGATAAAATCATACAAAGGTATAAGACATGTATTAGGTTTGCCTGTTAGAGGACAAAAAACAAGGTCCAATTTCAGGAGAGGTAAAACTATTGGCGTTAGTAAAAAGAAAAAGATGGGTAAGAAAAGATAAAAATGGGAGATCCGAGAAAACAAAAAAAGAAATATAGCAAACCGAGACATCCTTGGCAAGCTGCTAGATTAGAAGAAGAAGCTAAACTTATTAAGGATTATGCACTAAAAAATAAAAAAGAATTATGGAAAGCAGCATCTCTACTTAAAAAATTTAGAAGAAAGTCTAAAGAAATAACAGCATCGCGATCAGAACAAGCAAAAAAAGAAGAATCCCAGTTACTAAATAAATTAGTAAAATTAAAATTATTACCACCAAATTCTAAAATAGAAGATATACTTGAAATTAATATAACTGTATTATTAGAAAGAAGAATACAAACTATAGTTTATAAAAAAGAGTTGGCTAGAACGTCTGCGCAAGCAAGACAAATGATAGTTCATGGCCATATAGCAATTAAGGGCCAAAAAGTAGACATCCCATCTTATTTAGTTTCAGAAGATGAAGAGCAAAACATTACATTTACAGAGAACTCCCCATTTAAAAATGAGGATCATCCTGAATTAGTTATAAAAAAAGAGAAAAAAACTAAAGAAACTGATAAACTAAAAGAACAAGACAAAATTAAAGAAGAGATTATAGAAAAAGAAATTAAAACTATTGAGATTTTAGAATGACAGCAAAAGAACAACCTACAAGATGGGGAATTGCTCATATTTATGCCAGTTACAACAACACTATAATTCACATAACTGATATTACAGGAAGTATGACTTTAGGTAAATGCTCAGGTGGCATGGTAGTAAAAGCAGATAGATTGGAATCTTCTCCAACAGCAGCAACAAACGCAGCTAAAATTGCAGCTGAACAAGCAATGGAGAAAGGAATTACTAGTTTACATATAAGAATCAGAGCACCTGGCGGACATGAAGGTCCAAATAATCCAGGTCCTGGTGCACAGGCAGCAATAAGAGCATTATCAAGAATGGGATTAAGAATTGGATCTATTGAGGATATAACTGGTACACCTACTGATGGATGTAGAAAAAGCCACGAACGTAGAGGAAGAAGAGTATAACTATACAGACTAAGTAGTTAATTTCATAATCAGTTTGCTCTTCTTTAGAAATTTGCTCCATTATCTTTAAATAATCCAAATCTTTAATGTTTAAAATATATGGATTTTTATTATAGGAGCTGGAATAAGTGTATAAGCTATCACCATCATCACTAAATTTAATGAAAGAATGTCCCAGATGCTTCTGGTTAGAAAAACATAAAGTTTGGAAACGAGCCGATTCCCCCTTTCCTACATTGCCATCAGGAATGGATAGGATATTGAAAAACCACTTTAATAAATTTAGAGACAGGAGAGAACTACCACCAGAGTTATGTAATAACAATCATTGCGAAAATATGAAACTTTTTTATGATAAAGAATTACTAGAAGTATGGCAAAGTAATCTTAAAGGCATTAGGTGGGAAGATAAAACAGTATCAAAAGTGGTATAATGAGAAGAGATTCCATAGAGGAGTACAAGAGTTTCCTTATAGACTCTATAAGTGTCAAGTTGGGAACCTGACTTAACGCAAAAGCAATATGTCAAAAGCTCGGCTTGACCACCCATCACAGATGGGTGGCATGTTCGCCTTCG
>CAZPBI010000018.1:0-15035 GCA_964584825.1 Candidatus Woesearchaeota archaeon | reverse complement strand
GGCAGCTACGCGATAAGCCGTAAGAGCTGAAAGCATCTAAGCTCGAAAGGTGCCGTGAAAAGAGACATAGGACTCCTATAGAACATGGGATTGATAGGACCAGGGTGTAAGCATCAAGGTTTTCCGAGATGTTCAGCCTGTGGTTACTAATTGTCCGAAATAAACTTCGTTAGTTTGCCTATGTTTTTTTAATTCTTTTTTAATTTTATTTATAATATTTTATTTTTTTGTTTAGAAAGTTTTTCTGTACTGGTTTTTATGTTGATTATGGAGGTAATTAAGTCATCTGTAGCTTTTTTGTAATCTCTGAAAGCAAAAAATGTACCCAAGATCAGAAGTGCTGCTGAGCTGTAAAGGATATAGATATATGTATTCATGTTTTTATGATAAATGTCTGCTTCTACCATTTTTTCTAAGACATTTGGTTTATTAATAATATCATTGTATATGGCTTTTAAATTTGCATATTGTTCATGTTCTTGCATATATTCTAAAGTTTCTTCTAAGCGACGTGTTTGTATTACTTCATTAGGTAAATTATTGTATGCATGTCTATTAGATTCACTACCCAAAAATCCTACAAGTGTTCCTGCCATACCAAGGTAAAATGCACTTCCTTTAATTATTTTTTTAAACATTGGGATTTGCTATACGTAATTTATTTATAAATATAATGGTTAAAAGGCCCCGGTGAAATCCTATACGGTTATACAAGATGTTGTATTTACCATGTAAACCCACCTACAAAATTTGAAGTTATTTCGAGGATTTCACTATGACCGGTTAAAATCAAATTATTACTATTACCATTTATATTTAAGTATGTATTAGCTATTATTTAAGAAAAAAATACATACTTATTTAATTTTATATTTAACAAGGAATTAACTAAAAAAGATTAATTAAAAAAATTAAAAAAATAGATTATGTAAATGGAACAATAAATTAGTCGGAGTAATTATTAAAAATAAAGAGAATTAGCTATGAAACTTATTCTTCATCAGAGTCATCATCTTCATCATCGTCATCAGAGTCATCATCTTCATCATCTTCATCATAGTCATCATCTTCCTCTTCTTCTTCGAAGTAAATTTGTTCAAGATCTTCTCGCAATAAGTCTTGCATTTTTAAACCTCCATATAAAGATTAAGAAACGAGACTTACGGTGGGGTATATAAAGCTTTTTGTTTTTAGATCAAGTGATGAGGAATCCAGATATTTTTATTGACGGTAAAAAATTAGAATATTAATGATAAACCTAAAACAAAGAATAAGATAATAAATATTATACTTAATACTAAAATAGAAATACTAATTATTAAACCTGTTAATGCTAGTTTTCTCCCTTCTGTTTTTTCATTTAATTTTAATAAATGCAAGGTTATTATTGATAAAACTAAACCGACTACTGGCATTATAATTGAGAATATTAATGAAAGGATAGGTAATATTGATTTTTTTTCTGTTTTAATTGCTTCTTCTTTTATTTTAGTAGTTTGTTGATCTTCTGAACTCCAAGGGTCTTGATTTGGTTCCATAAGAATTTTGTAGAATTATGTTTTATTAAATCTTTCTAGATACTTTATGTTTTGTGAAGTTGTATAATTGCGGTAGCGGGGACTTTCAATAAAGGTTAAGGAATTACCATTATATTTGAACCCCGGTCTGAGCCTTTTTACTTAAAATGGCAAGGCCCAATACTTTGTGGAAGTTTTGACTTTAACCACTATACTACTACCGCAATAAACCAGAAGGCAAATTTTATATATATAAAACTTACCTCTCAAAATAAAAATGGTGAATAATTTAATTGTTATTCTTGTTAGTTTATTAATAATAAGTTTATTATCATTTACAGGAGCATTTGCTTTAGCTTTAAATAAAAAACTATTGAGGAATTTATTAGTTACATTAACTTCATTCGCTGCAGGGGCTTTATTGGCTGTTGCATTTTTTGATTTATTCCCAGAATCTTTTGAATTAAGTGGTAAAAAGTCATTTGGTCTAGTTTTAATAGGTTTAATTATATTTTTTATTTTAGAGAGATTTATACATTGGCATCATTGTCATGGTGAAGAATGCGATGTACATACTGAACATTATTTAAATTTAGTAGGTGACAGTATTCATAATTTTTTAGATGGGGGAATAATTGCAGCTGCATATTTAGTTGATACAAGTATTGGAATTACTACGACTATTGCTGTAGCTGCTCATGAGATTCCACAAGAAATTGGAGATTTTTCTATATTAATACATGGAGGCTTTAATGAAAGAAAAGCTTTATTATTTAATTTTTTAACTGCTTTGACTGCTGTAGTTGGAGGATTATTGACTGTTTATTTGTCTTCTATTGTTAATAATTTAGTTCCTTTTTTAATAGCATTAAGTACTGGTGGTTTTATTTATATTGCAACTGCAGATTTATTACCTGCTATTGCGAAAGAAACTAATAGGAGAAAAATTATTTTACATAGCACTGCATTTTTAATAGGGATTTCTATTTTATATTTAGCATTACAATTTGGAGGTTGAAATTGATTCACGTTATTGTAGTAAGTTTAATAGGATTGATATTGTCTATTTATGCTTATCATGTTGAAAAAAAAGCAGAAAATAAAAATTATAATGCTCTTTGCGATATAAATGATAAGATATCTTGTACTAAGGTATTTAAAAGTAAATATGGTAAATTAAGTGGTATTTCAAATTCTGTTATAGGAATATTTTTTTATATTTTTATTATAATATTATATTATGTAAAATTTGGTTGGATATTTTATTTTGCTTTGTTAACTGTTTTTGGGTCTGTATATTTAGCTTATTTACAATTTTTTAAGGTTAGAAGTTATTGTTTAGTTTGTAGTTCAATTTATATTGTGAATATTTTATTGTTAATATTTTCTTATTACTAAATAAAAGTGGGCCGGGCTGGATTTGAACCAGCGACCAACGCCTTGTAAGGGCGGTATTTGTTAGATCAATTCATTAAAAATGATCTCATAACCGGGCTAGACCACCGGCCCGCAATTGAAAAGTTAGAATAATCATTTATAAATATTATTAATTAGCCAGTAGATTGGTAAGTGGAAAATAAGTCTGGAAATTTACTTTGTGATCTACTTTTAACATGTAGCATGAAATATAGCTGCTACTTTTTTATTTTCAGAAATAGCTTTATTATATTTTTTAATAGCGTCTGTATTTTTTTCAACAACCAAATTTATCCTTTTTGATAATATTGATGATCTTGCTTCATTGCTTATTTCAAGTAAACCAGAATTTCCAGTACCTACTATTATTATTTCTGGATTTGCTTCAAGTAATTCTTTAATATCTTTTAAATTTAATTCATGAAATTCACGATCATTCCAGTATCTTACTTTTGAGTTTATTATTTTAATATCTCCAAGATATGATCTGTCATTAATTATAAAAGATCCAAATTTATGTTCTGAAATCATGAATTTATGTAAGATTTTGTAATTTAAATTAGTTTACCAAAAGGTTTATAAGCAAAAACAAGATTTTTACCACCATGAATGAAAAAACTTCTAATGAAATTAATATTCCAGATGATGTAAAAGCTAAATTTGAAGAGCTTAAATCAAAATTGGATAAGTTTAAGAAAGAACTATTAAAAAAATTTGATAAATATATATTAGGAATTTCATTATTACCTGCTGATAAGGAAGATAAAAAATCTATAAAAGTTTTTGTTTTGGTAGATGATACTGATAGCAGGAATGTTAATAAATTTGGTTTAAGGGATAGATTAATTGAAATTGTAAATAAGATTGGAACTGATATAGATAATAATTTGAAACCTGAGGTTATGTTGAATTCTGAATTAGTCGAAAATTGTTATGATGGTAAATATGAAGTTTTGAATTTACTTTCGATGTCTGCGATTATTTACGATCCTAAAGAGATGCTTTCTGCTATAAAGATTGCTGAGGTACATAAGGCTTTAGTTTTAAAAAAATTTGATAGGTATATAGTTAGTTATATAGCCGCTGGGAGTATGTTTAGAGGCGAGAAAAGCAATGATATAGATGTTTTTATTTTGGTTGATGATACTGATGTTAAAAAGATGAGTAGATTTGAATTGAGGGATAAATTAAGAGCGATAATAATCCAGATGGGATTTCAGGCTGCAGATTTTACAGGTGTTAAGAAACAATTTCATATTCAAGTATACATATTAACTGATTTTTGGGAATGGGTTAAGGATGCTTCTCCTGTTATATTTACTGTTTTGAGAGATGGTGTTCCTTTATTTGATAAAGGAGTATTTATGCCTTGGAAATTATTACTAAGGATGGGAAGGATTAAACCTAGCCCTGAGGCTATAGATATGCATATGAGTGTTGGTGAAAAATCTATTATGATTGCTAAGGAAAGACTGATTAGCGTAGTAGGGCAAGATCTTTATTATGGGGTATTGAATCCTGCTCAAGCAGCTTTGATGTTATATGGCATATCTCCACCGACACATAGAGAAACTATAAAGCTATTAGATGAGATATTTGTTAAAAAAGAAAAATTATTAGAGAAGAGATATGTTGATATTTTAGATAAGTTATTTAGATTTTTTAAGGATATTGAGCATGGCAAGATTAAGGATTTTTCTGGCAAACAAATAGATGAATTGTTGAAGGATGCAGAGGATTATATGAAGAGGCTAAAGAAGTTGTTTAGTCAAATTGATAAAAAGGCACAAGCTAAAACCATTATAGAAATATATGATAATTGTATTGCTGTGGCTCAGGATGTTTTAAAAGCTGAGAAGATTAATAGTACACTAGAAAAAGGGTTTAATGGATTAGTTAAGAAAGGAATTATGCCTGAGAGGTTTTATGGTATTTTGAAATCTGTAATCAAGGCTAAGAAAGATTATGAAAGTAAGCAATTAACTAAACAGGAATTGGAGACTGTTAGAAGAAGTGCAAATATATTTTTAGGGGCTATGAGAGAATATATACAAAGGAAGAAGAGTATCGAGTTAGCAAGAGCGCGGGTATTATTTAAATATGGTGATAAATTCGGAGAAGTTTATTTGTTAGACAGTGATGCTTTTATAGTAGAGGATATTAATTCTGCTAATAAGAAAGTTATGAAGGGCAGTGTTAAGAATGATAAGTTATTAAGTGTGAAGGAAAGTAATGTGGAGGAATTGGAGAAGGCATTACAAACTGAAAAAATACCACGGCATGTATTTATTAGTGAAAATATTTTTGATGATCTTAAAAAGAGATATGGTAAAGATATTAAGATTAGTGTGAATTATTAAGTCATAAAAGTAAGTTTTATAAATGTTAATTTTGATTTTAAAAACATGGAAGGATTAATTGTTAATTTTCGTGGTGGAAAACATACTAAGTATGATAATCATATGATTGTAAAAATCGAAGGTATAGTTAATAGGGAAAATGCTGCAAAAATGATAGGGCAACAAGTTCTATGGGAAACGCCAAGCGGAAAGAAGATTATTGGAAGGATAAGCGTGCCGCATGGTAACTCTGGTAATGTTAGAGTTATATTTGAAAAGGGTATGCCAGGCCAATCTATAGCTAAAACGGTAAAGGTAATGTAAGATGGTAGCATTAAGGAAAGGCCATTCTTATTCAAGAGTTAAAAGAGCTTATACTAGAAAATCTAAAGTAAAAAGCAAGAGTTTTATTAAGACTATTCCGGCTAACAAGATTGCTAGATATTACATGGGTGATCAGAAGAAGAAATATGGATATAGATTGAGCTTAATAGCTAAAACACCCGTACAGGTTAGACATAATGCATTAGAAAGTTGTAGACAAGTTGTTAATAGAAAATTGAATGAAGAATTTGGATTAGATTATTCTTTTATTTTAAGGGTATATCCTCACCATATATTAAGGGAAAATAGGATGTTGACTGGTGCTGGAGCTGATAGAATGCAGAAAGGAATGCAATTGTCATTTGGAACACCTATAGGCTTAGCTGCTCAACTTAAAAAGGGACAGGCTGTTTTTTCTGTAGATGTTTCTGAGGAAAAAATTGAAAAGGCTAAGTTTGCATTGAAGATGGCAGCTCCAAGGATGCCTGGAAAATATAATGTTATTATCGAGAAACTTCCTAATTAGGCCATATTAGAATTTCTTTTGTAGATAATCTTAGAATAGATTTTTTAAAATAATTACAAGATTATTGAAAATTATAATAATAAATAAAAAATCAATCTAAAGATTTTCTCTTTATCTCTTTAATGTTATCAAAGTTAGAATTGTCGCTTACAATTGTTAAAGCTCCTATGGAAATGGCAGCAGCTAAATGGGTTGCCTCTTGGTTTTAATATCTTGTAAAGTTTCATAAAATTTAATGTAGACGTCATATATTATGACCTATATTTATAACTTTTAAATTGTCAAATTGTGAGATCTTTGCTCCTTCCCCAATAGCCAAATCTCTATCTCCTGTTTTAATTAAATTTAAAAATAAAATATGTATCATTATCTTGTAGGCTAGATTGGGCGGTTAGCCGTCGTCTGTTACCATAAACCGGCTTTATGATGGAATTGAATGCTCGGGAGAGGAATAGATTTTGGTTACAAGCCTCTGTTTGTACCATGAAGCCTTGTCCTAATTGGTCAATAGAAATGTGAATCGAGTCAGGTTGGGAACAAAGCAGCTCTAAGCATTTTTATTGGTGCTTTTAGGGTAGCGGGGCAGAGGAAGAGCAGAGAGAAACTTGTTTAACTAAAACTATCTCGATCTCGGGATGCCTACTTATTACTACTATTAGTTAGTTTTATAAATAGATATTAGAGATTATATTTTACACTCAAAATGAGATATTGCATAAATGATAGATGTAAAGGCAACTTTATTGGAATTTCAGAAAAAGAAAAAAATTGTCCATATTGTAATTCAACAATTCATACTCGATTTGGATTAGAATTAAATGAGATAAAAAATGATGTTAAAAATCTTGGAAATAAGATTGGGAGGAAAAGAATGAAACAAGGATTAATTGGGTTATTAGCTGGATCTGCTATTACTGTAGGTTCATATTTTGGTTATGAACATATAAACACACTAGAATATAAAAGAGGTAAAGAATTAGACAAAAAAATTGCATATATTTGGCCATATGAAAGAACAAAATATACTCTAGATGATAAGGATGTTATTTTGGAGGCTAAAAGAGACTTTAATATTTTCATTGATTGTAAAAGGATGCACTTAACTTTAGATAATATTGAATTTGTATCAGAACCATGGAGTTGTGTAATTCCTCCTTTAATATTAATTCCCCCATTTTTTATTTCTGGATTGGATACATATAGAGAAGATGCAAGAAATTTAAGTAAACTTATAAGTGATGGAAATATATTTGAGAAAAATGGAATATCCGATTACGAGTTTTGGCAGAAAACTTATGAAGATTTAATAGAAAAATTAGCAGAAAATAAGAGCCAGATGTTAGAAAAACATAAGGAAAGATTACAAGAAGCTAAGAAAAAATTTGAAAAATTATAAATGAGAATCCTTATATGATAATAGTTTTACTTTATAATAAAAATCATTAAACATTTTTCAAAAATTCTTTTGATTGTTTTATTATTTCATCTAAATTTCCAATAACTAAGGAATACATTCTTTTTAATATTAATTCTAGAATTCCTTCTTTTAATTCTCCATGGCAATATTGTAATACATTATCTAAATTATCCAAATTTGTAGTAGTTAGAATTGATTTCGGTATTTTACAATACATTGATTTTCCTTCTAAAGTTTTAATGTCAGGATCTGAACCAGGAGCAACTTTCTCTAATTTGATGTTTATTTTACATTCATTCATTATAGAATTTAAAATACTGTAAGTATAAAGATTGTTATTTTTTTGTTTTACATATTGAACAGAAGAACACTTTGATAAAGATTTTTCAAAACAAGAATCGTCTAAACACGTTTTTTTGAAAATTCCAAAATAGAATAATATTAATATAAGGATAAGGAAAATAAAAACTTGCACACCAAAATTCTTAAAATTTTTAATCAGATCCTCTTTTATCATATAAAAATTAATTAATTAAATAATAAAAAGGTTTCTATGCGAAATCACTATTAGTTAAAATATTGATATTTGCGTTGTTTATGTCTATTTCAGAATCTCTGCATATAAGCAGTTTAATATTTGCTCTTTCTGCAGTCTGGATTATTTCCGGATTTAATTCGCCATCAAAAACTATAGCAAATATAGAGTTTAGATTTCTTATGGTTGATGCTAATTCTGTAATTGGTACTTTACCAAGAATAGTCATATTTTGATCAAGTACATAGGCTCCTCTTGTACCAATTAAATCATCTAACATCCTCTTGAAGTTGGTTTTTTGTTCAAGGGATATTTGCTGCTTTGGTTTTAGAAATTGTATACTTGGTTTTTGTGATATAATTTTTGATCTTGAAAAGAATTGTCGTTTTTCAGGATTTATCTTTTCTACCTCATGTTTCATTTGTTCTATCGAAACTTTACTTCTAAGGGCCTTGTGTATCTCTTTCTTAGTTAATTCTTCTACTTCTTTGCCATCTGGAGCTTTTACTGCATAATCTATATCTGCAGTTTGTGTGAGTTCTCTGATAATTAAATCACCACCTCTGTCGCCGTCAACAAAAGCAGTGATTATTTTTTTATTGCTTAAGTCTACAATAGTTTGTGGCACAGAGGTACCATTCATTGCTATGACATTTGTAAATCCATGTTTTAATAAAGTTAATACGTCTGCTCTTCCTTCTACAACAATAATTTCTTCTGAGTCATCTATTCCTGGTCCTGAAGGAAGTCTGTCTTTTCCATATTCTAATACTGTCATCATTCTTATTGATTGTGCAACTTCATTTGTTATTTCTAGTGAGTCTGGTAAAACAACATCTGTTAAATTTCTTAATAATTCTTTGGCTCTAGAAACTATGAAATTTCTCTTAGAAACACGGACGTCGTCTATTTTTTCGACTTTTAAACTAGCATTGCATGGGCCTATTCTTTGTATTGTTTCCATGGCTGCTCCTATAATCGCTGTTTCTGCTTTGTCCATTGAGGAAGGTAGTATTATTGTTCCTTCTGTTTTTCCATTCTTTGTTTCTAATTTTACATCAATCCTGCCAATTCTTCCTGATCTTTGATGTTCTCTTAATTCTAAATCAGCTCCAAGTAATCCCTCTGTTTGGCCAAAGATTGCACCAATGATATCAGGTCTGTCTACAGTACCATCTGTGCTTATAGATGTGTTAATTACATATTTAGATGAAACTGGACTTATTTTGCCCATTTTTACCCCCAATAGAACAAAGACTTTCCTTCTTTTAAATAAAAAATTCGAAGTGCATTTTTATATGAAAATTTTAATTATTATTTGGGATAAGTCTTGTTCCATATATTAATGATTGTGAATTTAATTATGTTGGCTGCTACACTAACTCCCAAGCTCATTGCTTGGCGTTGCCGTAAGCTCCATTGAGTATTCTCGTGGCAGCCTAAAAATATGTGTATGTGGTAATATATATATCTTTCTATAAATTTTTATATATTAGTAGTAATTGTTTTTTAGAATCTGTGTAAATTTAAAAAAGCCTTTATGTCGTTAATTAATTTATATGTTTCTTCATATAACTCAGATTCGTAGCCCTCTATTCTGGATCTTATTAGTTTTTTGTCATATATTTCGCGTAAAAATCTCATTAATGGATTGTTTTCCCATTTTTTATCGTAGTCTTTAATTATATATGCTCTAAACTGCATTTCGATCTGTCCTTTATGAGATTTTGCCTTAATGCCTCCTTTATCGATTTCTACTTCAACTAGGCCAAGAACTAGAAAACCAATTTCAATTACATATTTAAAATAATTATCGATCTTTTTTTCAGCATACCATTTTATTTCTATGTGTTTTGATCCGTCGCCCATTTCTTCATCTCTATACTCTTGCTCTTGAAAATCATAATTATGAAGTTCAAACCATCTGTACATTAACTTATACACTTCATCTAATGAGAAAACTGATTTTTCTGTTACTTTTAGTTTAGGAAGTATTATATCTTTTTGTGGCATAATAATCACAATTATATGTAATTTATAAACATTTTTATATGGTTGTTATTAAATTAACTGTTCTTTTTGTCCTAGTAATTAGATCTGATATTTCTAGGTATAATTTTCCTTTTAGTTTATCAACTCTGTCTTTAATTATGTATCTTTCATATAATTTTCTTAGGAAATCTCCAAAAGTACTGTAACGTCTGCTGAATTTATCTTTGTAATCTTTTTCAAGATATGCTTTAAATCTTATATTTATTTCTGCATTTTCTCCGCGCCATCGTCTAATTACCATTTCTACTTCTATGTTAAATCTAAAATATGAATCTATCTTTCTTTGTGCATGCCATTCAATTTTTTCTTCTCTACCTTCTGGCTTTTCAGAACCTGTTAAATTTTTTTCTAAAAATAAGTATTTATAATCGTGAAACCATGGTATTAATTCATTATAAAGTTTATTTACATCTGCACTACCTTTTTTTTTAATTTCTCTACCCCAGAAATTTTTATTTCCTAGAACAGTTTCTATTTTAGATCTTTCATCCATTATTAAATTAGCTTTTAAAGAAATTTATAAATGTTAGTGTTTTTTCTTTACTTTTTTTGAAACTAAACAGTCGTATAATTTGTCAAATAATTTTGGCTGTTCATGCAAAATATCTTTTATTGTTAATAGACCTACTAACTTTTTATTTTTTATTACAGGGAGTCTTCTTACATCTTCCCTGATCATCAATTCTACTGCTTTTGAGAGATCTTCATCTGGTGAAATTGTAATCATACCACTTGTCATTATATCTTTTACTTTTGTTTTCTTTATATTAATTTCTTTAGCTACTGCATTTTCTACTATGTCTTTTTCTGTGACTATACCCTCTAATTTGTTCTTGTTTTTTATAATAATTGCTCCAACATTGTTAGAGAGCATTCTTCTAGCACATTCTGGCAGGGTTGCATCTTTAGAAATAACTATAGGATTTTTAGTCATAGTTTCTGAAACCTTTATTCCTGTTTTAAACATTAAATTCACCAATAAGTTATTATTTGATTAATCTTTATAAAGATTATGAAAAAGATTAAATAGTAAATTTTATGATTGATTTTGAAAAAATAAAGAAGAGATATCAAGATAAATGAAAAAAAGAGATTATATTTTGATCTAAAAAAAAAAAAAAAAAAAAATTCTTTGTTACTTTTCCCTATCCATATGTTAATTTGAGTCCTCATGTTGGTCATTTTTACACTATAATGAGGGTAGAAGCATTTGCTAGATATAAGAGAATGAAAGATTATAATGTTTTATTTCCACAAGCATGGCATTGTACAGGAAGTCCTATTGTTGATGCAGCTCAAAGAGTTAAGGAAAGAGAAGAAAATATGATTGATAATTTAAAGAACGAGGGGTTTGGTGAGGAAGAAATTAGTAAGTTTGAGGATCCTGTATACTGGGTTAAGGTATTTAGTAAAAAATGGCATGAAGATTTAAATGGAATGGGGTTAAGTATAGACTGGAGGAGGAATTTTATTACTTCTTATTTAAATCCATATTATGATAAATTTATTCAATGGCAATTTAGGAAATTAAAAGAAAAAGGTTATATTGCTAAGGGCAAACATCCAGTTGTATGGGATCCCAAAACAAATATGCCTGTTGGTGACCATGATAGAATAAGAGGAGAGGGTCAAGTGCCGCAGGAATTTGTTTTATTGAAATTTAAATTTAGAGATTGTTTTATTGTTGCTGCTACTTTAAGGCCAGAGACTGTTTTTGGGCAAACTAATCTTTGGATAAATCCTGAGATTGAATATGTTAGGGCTAAGGTTAATAGTGAGAATTGGATTATTAGTGAAGGATGTGTTGAGAAATTAAGGAATCAAGATAAGGATGTTGAGGTTGTTGGATATGTAAAGGGAAAAGAATTAATTGGAAAGTATTGTGTTGCTCCTTATATTAAAAAGGAAATTATAATATTACCAAGCAAGTTTTGTGATCCTAATAAAGGTACAGGGATAGTTACTAGTGTTCCTAGTGATGCACCTGATGATTATGTGGGATTAATGGATTTGTGGAAAAATAAAAGCGAAGTTGAAAAATATGGTTTAGATTATGATGAACTTAAATCGATTAAAATAATTTCTATAATAAATTCTAAAGATTTAGGCAAGATGGCTGCTGTTAAAGTTGTAGCAGATATGAAGATAAAAAATCAAAATGAGAGAGAGAAATTAGAAGAAGCTAAGAAAATAGTGTATAAAAAAGGATTTTATGAAGGTGTAATGAATAAAAATTGTGGGAAATATAAAGGAATGAAGGTTGAAGTTGCTAAAGAGAAATTAAAAAAAGCATTGTTGAAAACTAATGAGGCAGATTTGTTTTATGAATTAACAGGCGAAGTAATAAGCAGAGGTTTAACAAAATGTATTGTTAAAATTGTAAGTGATCAATGGTTTATTAAATATGGAGATGAAAAATGGAAAAAATTAACTAAGGAGGCTTTGAAAAATGTTAAATTATATCCTGAGAATGTTAGAGAACAATTTAATTATGTTATCAATTGGTTAAATGACTGGGCATGCACTAGGGAATATGGTTTGGGTACAATGTTGCCCTTTGATGATAAGTGGTTAATTGAAAGTTTATCTGATTCTACAATTTATACAGCATATTATACTATCTCTCATTTAATTAAAGAAATTCCAATTGACAAAGTAAATGATGAATTTTTTGATTATGTTTTTTTAGGAAAAGGTAAAATTAAAAATTATGAAAAATTAAGAAATGAATTTGAATATTGGTATCCGGTAGATTTTAGAAATTCCGGTAAGGATTTAGTACAGAATCATTTGTCTTTTTATATTTTTAATCATGTTGCTATTTTTAATAAGAAATATTGGCCTAAAGGTATTGGTGTAAATGGATGGGTTAAGGTGAATAATGAAAAGATGAGTAAAAGTTTAGGTAATGTGATATTGTTAAGGGAGTTGAGAAAAAAATATGGGGCTGATGCGGCAAGACTAACTATATTAAGTGGCGGTGAAGGTTTAGATGATTCTAATTGGGATGGTAATTTTGCAGAGATGATTAAAAACAGGTTAAATGCACTTTATGACTTTGTTATTGAAAATTACAATAAGGGAAGGGATTATAGAAAAGAAATAGATAATTGGATGGATAATGAATTAAATAAAATAATTAAAGATGCTAATGAATTAATGGAAAAAACTTTGTTTAGAAGTGCTATCCAAAAGATTTATTTTGATTTGCAAAGTAAATTGAAGTGGTATCTAAGAAGAAGCAAGCCCAATAAAAAAGTAATAAACAGGGTTATTGAAACACAAATTTTGTTATTAAGTATATTTTGTCCTTATTTATGTGAAGAATTATGGAATAATATAAGAAAAAATGGATTTGTTTCTTTGGAGAAGTGGCCTAAATTAGTTAAAATAAATTATAAAGGTAATGAGGAATATATTAAGAAGGTAATGGAAGATGTTAGGCATATTTTGAAAATTGTTAAATTTAAACCAAAAATACTTTATTTATATGTTTTATCAAGTGAGGTTAAATATTTATATGATGCTAAAGAATTTTTTGAAAATGAATTTAATTTAGAATTTAATATTTTTTCGACTTCTGATAAAAATATTTATGACCCAAAACAAAAAAGTAAGAAAGCTGTGAAAGGAAGGGCGGCAATTTATTTGGAATAATTCATTATATTTTCTATTGATCTATCTTTATTTCTTCTTAATGAATTAATTGATTTAATTAATAAATTAGGATTATTTCTAATAAATTCATATAATAAATTAATAACTTCTTTCTTATTTTCTTTTGAAATATCTCTATAATTAAATAATTCTCTTAACATCCAAGCTAATTTGTTTTTTTTATTTTGAGTTTTAGTTCCTAATAAAAATCCATTATAATAATCAATACCCAAAGAATGAAGATATTGAACATTAGATTCTATAGTTTTATTAGGAATTCCTAATAATTGTGCTTGATTAGTTAATAAATCTCTTCCAGAATTTCTATCTTTATAATCTTGTCTTAATAAACTTATATGATGTTGATAATTCTTGTTTATAGTTTCAGGATTCATTCCAAGTAATTGAGCATTAGAAGCTATTTTTTTATCTTTTATTCCATGTTCTTTTAAAAATCTATAAACTATTCTAATGGAATCTTCATTAGTATTACTATTTAGAATCCAATCTCTTGTAAAATCTGATATTTCAAATCCTTCTAATATTTCTTCTAAAACTTTAAGTTTATTTTCCATTTTTTCTAGTAAATATAGAATGTTTATAATACTTTTGTTTTTTAACTACCATATAATAAATAAAATAAAAAGTTTTATAAATACCTAATTTTTATATTGATATATGGGACAAATTTATAGAAATGTAGTAGAGAATTTATTATTAGATGCCTTATTAGATGTAGATATAAGAATAAAATATCAACTTGAAAACTGGGAATATAAGGAATTAAAACAATTTACAAATGATGTTTGTGCTATTGATTTAAAAGCAAGAGAAGGTATACTTGAAGAGTATTTTCCAATAGGTTTTAATTCAGAATTCTTGAAAAGGGCTGTCGAAGCTCATGGGAAAGAGAGTTTTGAAGACCTTATACCTTATATTATGGAACAAAGAAAAAAGTGGCAACAAAGATTTGGGCAGAAACATAATTAAGAAGTCATTAATTAGTAAAACATAAATTTTATATATAGGTTGATAGCATAAAATAGCTAATAAGAAGAAAAAAGGAAGATAAATTCTGGGGGAATTTAAATGGTAGAAAGTAGCCCGCAAATATTTATTTTACCAGAAGGTACAACTAGGAATACTGGTAGAGATGCACAAAGAAGTAATATAATGGCTGCTAAATTAGTAGCTGAAACAGTTAGAACTACACTAGGGCCTAAGGGTATGGATAAGATGATTGTTGATTCTT
>CAZPBI010000017.1:0-15410 GCA_964584825.1 Candidatus Woesearchaeota archaeon | reverse complement strand
TTGGTGTAATATTGAAATATTTATGTCCTTGAAATTGCTTAATAATTCTAACAAATTCATTGTAAAATATTTCTTACTTAATTTTTTTTAATATCGCATAATATTTTTTAAAATCAATATCGCAATATAATATTAAACTTAAAATATCCAACCTATCTTTTTCGTCTTTCTCGCTTTCTTTTCTATCAATTTCAGCACCTTGCTTTAATACCAACAAATCTTCTATTTGAACTACATTATATCCCTCGATCTTAGTTTTTTTTATTTGTTCTATTGGTATAGTCAAATCAGAATAAAAAGCAACATAGATATCTATATCAACTTCATTTATCTTTATTTCATATTTTCTAAGATTTTCATTCTTTTTTAAATTATATTGCTTTTTAATTTTATCCAATGTATCAAAATCAACTATGATATCAATATCTTTACTTTTAAATTTCTTAGTCCAAAAATAATTAGCCCAACCACCTATTAAAATAAATTTAAATTTATTTTTTAATTCCTGCAAAATTTTCCAACTCCTCTCTACAATAAGGTTATTCCAATATTCCATAAATCTTTTCCTCTATAGCCTTTAAAAAATCATTGGCATACCATTCCTTTAAATTCCATAAATCTTTTCCTCTATAGCCTTTAAAAAATCATTGGCATACCATTCCTTTAAATTCCATAAATCTACAAATAAATGTCCTAACGTCATTTTATCGAATTCTTTCTTCAACACAAACAAATTCGGTTCGTTATTTGATTCTTTGAATCTCCTCTTTATCTCATCTATATTATCAGAATAAACATAAACCTCACTGTAATCTGCAGGAACATCATGAAATAAAAATTTATATGCAGAATATGCACCATAGATTATATCGCTGGGCATGATTTTTTCAATATCAACAACATCCATTTCAACCCTTGTTTTATAAGTTATGTCCTTATTTAGATTCCTTATGCTTGCCCAATACAATAATATCTTTTTACCATTGACAATCTCAAAATTTCTTTTTTTTATTCTTACAGCATTCATTTTTTTCAAATGACTTATTGCCAAGTTCACAGTACTCAAAGATATCCTTAAAGCCCTGGCTATTTCAGCCTGGGTTAATTTCTTATTTTTATTTTCCATTAACTCTTCTATGATTTTTTTATACACAAGTTCGATTTTTTTCATATACAATTTATAGAACTAATCATTTATAAATCTTTCGATAAAATTAGAAATATTTTATATTACCTATTGAGACCATTATTATCCGTTATGAACCTCTAATTTTCCATAATTTCCATGTGTTTTTATTCTAATTTCTAAATTCCTTCCATTAAGAGGATCTACTAATATTTCCTTATAACTACCTAAAAGAATGTCGTCGTCTAAAGAAGTTAAATTTAATTTTTCTATTGCTTCTTTATCCCAATAACACAAATTCCTAATTGCCTCTTTTACACTTGTAATATCAAACTCTATACTATCAAAATTATATCTATCCAAAAGAGTAGAATTGGGAGAAACTAGTCCATTATTACAAACAACAAGTTCATTTTGTTCAAGCTCATTAACAACCATTTTTAGCTCTAAATTTCCTAATTCTCTCATAATCTCTTTATTATTTGCAAGGTCTTCCAGAGAACTACTTTCATTTTTAAGAATTTGTCTAAATAATCTCATAGTTTGATTGTTGAGATAAAGCAAGCTTTTCTCCAAAAAGGGTTTAACTAATTGTAGTGAAATGTATAAATCTCCCAGAGTAGCGGGCACGTAATATTCATCCTCATACTTAATATGTTCTCTTTGGTATTGATGAATACAGGCGACCTTACTAACCAAATCAAGTAGCTTCTGATTATTCCTTCTCTTGACTAAACTACCAGAACCAGATAAAAAAGAAGATAATGCATAAGCAAAAGGATTAACAACACTCCTTTGTTTCAATACTTGATATGCATCAACAAAAGGTTTGGATAATTTGATAAACTTTTCTTTTGACATATCTGGCATTGCTTTCTTTCTTGCTTGGAAATCTAATACCCTCTTAGTCTGCTCTGGCGACTCATCAGTGTGTAATGCTACACATCTGGTTAGCCATTCATAATCGACATCCTTAGTTGTTCCGGTAATGAAAACGGGAATACCTTCTGGGCCGATTTCCCTTGCAACACGCTCTCCATTCTCAAATACAGTAACAATATGTGGATTTTCAGAACCTGATAAAATTTGTCTCATAATTTCTATAGCGCCGTTATTAAGTTTTGGATTAAATTCTTCTAAATTGATAACCTTGCCCCAAAGATTTTCTTCAAAATATTTAAGAGATTTATCTGTAAAACTTTTAACGTTCATGACGTTTCTTTTAGGCAATAATTTTAATACATTGTCCTGAACATGGGTCTTTCCGCTTCCTGCTGCTGCCATAAATACAACATGTTGCGGTAAACAATCAGGGCTTGCAAATCTGCTACCTAGTGCAATTACATAGAGAAGTAACTTACTATGATCTTCGCCAGCTATAACCATATCAAGAAGAGATTTAACATCATAAAGGTAACTAGGTTTTTTAAGAAGATCTAAAGCTTTACTTTCTTCTTCCTCTGTTAAAGTGAAATAATCTCTTCCTCTGTTCTTTTTAATGAAATCGTCATAACTAATGTTGTTCAAATTTGCAAATGTCTCTCTTATTACACTATCATTTTTTATCTCATATTTTCTATGATGAACATCAAACTTATGATAAGCAGGATCAACTAATATTATTTTACCATTAATGTCTACAGAAGCGCATGCATGATTATTTCGCCCATCTTCTGTTTCATTAACAACAACAAATCCAGATTTTAATCCGACAGATCTTGCAGCAGTAACGTAGAGAAAGGCTCGCTCGCCGCAAACACCGGATCCTGATTTTAAAACATCATTTGCAGATTTATATCTACCATCCAGATTACCACATTCTATATCCTTTTGCATCCAATCGAATATAGCCTTGGCTTTTTCAATATCACTTTCTTTATTCTTAACTAAAGATCTTAAATAACCAACAACATGCTCTGGTATAGCAAACGGGTCGTTTTCATCGGAAAAAGAAACCAAATATCCATTTCTAGAAGATAATTGTTGCATACCAATCTCGCCAGAATAAACTCTTTCGTATTCAGGATATTGTCTTGAAATAGTTTTTCTTAAATTCAGATCATCTAAATTCTTAAGCTTAAGCTTACATCTTTCTGTTAAATAACTCTTATGCATCTGATCAAACTCCTTTGGGCTAAAAATTTTTTCATTAACAGCTTTAAACATACCCAAAAGCCACTCTCCATAATAAACCTTTTCTGTAGTGGCCTTAATTAAGAAATTTTTAATGTCTTTTTTTGGAAATTGGTTCTGACTATTTGGATTATTCCATGCTTTAATAATATCTTCTAGTATTTTATTTGTCATTTTTGCTAACCTCCGGATAAATATTATCTGGATTGTTATTTGTAATTTTATTTTTAGAAAAAATTAATTTAAATATCATTAGGGACATTTTTCTACCATTAAAATACACTCCTCCACCATAAGTAAAATATTTAGGATATGTGCCACTCCCTCTAGCGTGATTCAAACTAATCGTATTATTTTCTAGTTTAACGTCATAATATTCGTCTCCGATTCTGTCAAAATAATCCGATTGAGAAATATACAATCCTCCTCCGTGGTTATATGCTTCATTGTGAGTAATTACATTATCTCGTAAATTGGGATCAGAATTTTCGCCAAAATATAACCCTCCTCCGTTATAAGCAAAATTTTCGTTAATAATATTCTTTTCTAGAATAGGAGATGATGAAAAAAACTCTATTCCGCCACCTTCTCCATTAGTTCTATTTTTAGTTATATTGTTATTTTGTATAAAGGGGTTTGATTTATCTAGACAAATTCCTCCGCCACTGTTTTCTGCATAATTGTTCCTAATAGTGTTATCTATCAGCTTACCATTGCTCTCCTTAAGATATAACCCGCCTCCTGAATACGTTTCTGTGCGATTATTCTCAATGACATTTTGTGTTAGAACAACTTTAGAATTATATGCCGCAATTCCTCCTCCAAATTCGTTACATTCATTATCCTGAACAGTATTTTTGTAGAGAGTTAATTTTGAGTTGTGAATAGCCAATCCTCCTCCGTAAGAGCTCCCGGCTTTGTTCCTAAAAACATTGTTTTCTTCTAAAATTGCGTTTGATTCGATGATCCAAAGCCCTCCTCCTTTGTTATATGCTACATTATCCTTAATTATATTCCCTTTTATAAGAGCGGCCGATCTATATAAATCCAATCCGCCGCCCACTAGTCTAGCATTGTTATTGTTTATGGAGTTTGCTTCTATAGTGGCGTTAGACTCATAAAGCTCCAATCCCTTACTCCCTTTACTGACTTCACAATGTTTAAGAACAGATTCATTTGCAAATTTACCTACGATGGTTATATTTTTCCATTCATCTTTCAAAGCTGTAAATAAGATCTTTTCTTTTTCTGTTCCCCTAGCATCCAATATTCCATATGAAATAATGCCGGCCTCTGAACCAAAATACAGTTCAGCTCCTGATTTTATTTCAAGAAGGCCATTGGGGTTTACGGTAATATCAAAGTCTATTTCATATCTCCCTTTTGGCAAAATAACGTGCCTATCTACCTGATTCAAAATACTTTCTAAATCTTTTGATAAAACTAAACCTCTAGTACCTACTCGCTCATTAAGATATTGAATATACGAATTTAACGTCTCTTCTAAATTATTCTGAACATTAACGTTAGAAGGTTCAAGTTGCAATGCCTTCCGATAAGCCTCTCTTGCTCCATTGAAATCTTTTTGAGCATTTAATGCTCTACCCAGATCAATGTAAGCTGCAATAAATTTAGGATCTAATTGAATAGCCTGCCTTAATTCCTTAATTGCTTCAGAATAATCTCCTTGATTAAAGTAATAGGCAGCACTATAATGATAATCTTTAGCGTTTAATATTAACTCATCTCCAAATGTTTTGTCTATTGAAGCAGTACCTTCGCTTATCGTTTTTATTTCGTCCTTTGTTTTCGTAATCGAAGATAAACTACTCTTTCCATCTTTCACATTACCTAATTTACTTTCAAGATTTTGAGTCCGTTCTTTCTCTTTTTTAACAGAATTTTCCGCAGCCTTTTTAGCAGATTTTTGCACTCTTTCAAAACTGAGTTTCTTTCTTTCTATATCAATTATAGAATCGAGATCCATCATATCCTTTTCTCTCAATTTGCCTCCAACAGCAAACTCATAAAGTAAATTAGACGCATGTTCATAATCTTTAGAATCAATTGCTTCCTGAACAACACGAACATTTATGTCAAATTGATGATTCCTACAGAGCTTATAACTACCAAAACCCAAACCGGCAATTCCAGCTAGTCCAATTATAGAAGCCGCTATATATCTCCTTGATTTTGAAAACCCGCCATTTACTTTTTTCTTTTTCGTTTCTTTTCTAGATGCTACTTCAATAGCTAGTGATAGATATTGGGGGTTCTCTTCAAAAAAACTTTTTGAGACTTTTACATCCTTTGTTGTTAAATTTAATTTATCATGAGCACGAATAAAAAAATTTCCATCTTCATATCTTCTTAAAGGTTTTAACATAAACCTCTCTTGAATAAGTTCTATATCTATACCTGTCACTATCCAAAAAATTTCTTCTAATTTTGTTGGTCTAAATTCTTTATTCATAATTTAACCTACCATTCCTATGGTCTTTCAAATTACCAAAAATCCGGCCTTGAGGTAAGAGCCACCTTTAATATTATGCACGCAATTTCTAACTTTTTTTCAAGCCGACTACCAAGGTTTGATAATTTGTTAATTGGATCTTCTACTAAAGTATCAATTCTCATTTTTATCTCTCGGCAATAATTTTACTATTATATAGATAATTAACTTAATAAATTATTTCCCGAAAAATTAGTAATTTTTACAAAAATAGTTAGATTTAAATACTTAAAATGGAATATATTTCCATATGTTAACCGAAAAAGATATAAAAATTTTAAATTTGCTGAAAGAAAATGCAAAATTAACTACAAAGGAAATAGCAAAAAAAACATTATTACCTATCACAACTGTTCATAATAGGATTAGGAAATTAAAATTCGCAGGCATAATAAAAAAGTATACTGTAATATTAGATAACAAAAAATTAGGAAACTTAATTTCAGCTTATATACTAATTAATGTAGGTTATTCAGAAATAAAAAAATTAAATCTCACTCAGTTAGATCTTGCAGACAAAATAAAAAAGCATCCCAATGTCGATGTAGCAGATGTAATTACAGGAAGAAAAGATATGATAGTTAAAGTTACAGTGAGAGATATGCTAGAATTAAATAAATTTATTACAAATGCATTACAAATAATTCCGGGTATAAGACAAACAGAAACACTAGTAGTATTAAATTAAGGATTTGATAAAAACAAGCAAAAATATAATGTAAGAAAATAAAGCCATAATAGTAGTAGAATTAGAAAATCAAATATAACTATTATTAATTATGGTTTCCACATGGTTTCCACTAACATATTAAATATTACCCTATTTCTATAAGAATACATGCTTAAAAAAATTTTGGCAATTTCGCCCCTAGTACTACTGGTGCTAATACATATAGTATTGGCCCAGGATACTAGTTTAGAGGTAATAATAGACAACCCACAAACCCTTGAAGAAATTAATACCTCAAATATTGTATTGTCCGCCAATATGAATAAACTAGGCGATATGTCTTATAAACTAGACAATAACAATTTCACTTTAGCATGTTCTAATTGCACCAATTTCACAAAAGAAATAACAAATCTTACAAACGGACAACATATTATCCATGTACTAGGACAAACAGAAAATGAATCTCAAATAGATTCTGTTTTATTTACTATTAATACTAATATTTCTCAAGAAGAAGAACTAGAGGTGACAATAACAAAACCACAAGATCAACAGCAATTTAACACAACATCCATAACAATAGAAGCAGAAATGAACAAGCAAGGAAAAATGTCTTATAAACTAGACAATAACAATTTCACTTTACAATGTGAATTGTGCTTTAGTTTTACAAAGATCATTGAAACAACAGAAGGAACACATCAACTTTTTGTTATGGGAGAGACAGACAGTGAAAACAAAGTAATTTCAGTATTCTTTAAAGTTAATTTAACAACGCCACCGGATTCAAACGATTCTATTCCTCCTTCAAATAATAGAACAAATGAGTCTGATGGCGGTGTTCCAAGATTTTCATTAGGTTTCCAAAAATTACCTAAACAATTTGCAAGTGGACACATAACACCAGAAGAATTAACTAACTTAATTAAGAATAATAAATTAAACCCAGGGATAATCAATAGATTAGCAAAAACAGGCAAATTAACCCAAGAAAATATAGATGCAATAATAGAAACGCAATTCTTACCACCTGGAATATTAAATAAATTATTAGGTTTAATAGGGTTTGCAAGAAACAATAACGTGGAGGATTTTATTAATAATACTAATTTAACAGATGAACAATTATCCAAACTAATAGAAAAAAATAAAATTCCCCAAAAAACTATTAAAAAATTAGTTAACGAAATTGAATTAGGAGAAAAATCAATAGATTCGTTGTCTAAAAAAACAAACAATAAAATCTTAATACTTCTAATAAAAAAACAAACATTAACAAGCAATAATGTAAAAAATATCCTTGAAACAAATCCATCAAATAAAGTTATCAAAGAACTAATAGAAAATCAGATTTTAGATGAAGAAAATATTGACACAATAATTTCAATAACCCAAGGTAATGAAATAAACAAATACCAAAAACTTACAAAAAAACAAAAAAACAAATTAAACATAAAAGAAGAAATTACAGAAATAAAAGAACAAGTAACTATATTAGGAAAACAAAAGAGAACATCTAATGAAATTAAAGCCCAAAAACAAAAAGAAGATAAACAAGAAAAATCAGAAATCAAATCTCAAGAGAAAATAGACAAAGGAAAAAAAGATTTAGGAAAAGAACCAACTGATAAAACAGATAAAAATATAAAAACTAATAAAGAAAATACCCCCCAAGAGGGTTCTAAAAATAGAGGAAATAGTAATCAAGCAGATTCAAATAACAATAAAGGAAACTCAGGAAATAAAGAAAATAATGATGATTCAAATTCTGGTGGAAATCCAAGAAATGACAATACCAATGCTGAAAACCACGTAAACCAAGGAAAGGGCAAAGACAAACCCTAGTAGAAAGTTTTTTAATTATTCACCATCTTAAAGAAACAACATGAAAATATTTATAATTTTATTATTACTACTACCAATAACTTTAGCACAAGAATTTGATTCTTATAATTTAGAAATTTCATTAGAACCATCAGGTTTAGCACATGAAAAAATTGAATCCTCTTTTACCATAAATCAAGACTCAAATTCTATTTTATTTTCTCTAGACCAAGAAATTCAAAATGTTAACTCTAATTTTGATTCTTCATTAACAAATGAGGGTATTTTAATAAATAAAAATATAAAAGCAAATGAAAAAAATACAATAATCTTAGAATTCGATACTAAAGACCTAATAAAGCAATCAGGAAAAAACTTTATTTTTTCATTAGATTTTTCAATTCCATTTAATTCAAAGAATACACAAATCAAATTAAACTTGCCAGAGGGTTTTATTCTAGCAGATGTAGAATCTCCAGTATCACCTAAGCCACCTAAAATAGAAACTGACGGCAAAGTTATAAGCTTAATTTGGAGTAATATTAACCAAGGTTCATTTATAGTAATCTACAAAAGAGGTTTTACAAGCAAATCAGAATCTTTACTTCCATTTTATTTAATATTTGGTTTAATAATCTTTATACTAATATCCATCATTACTATCCTAATCCAAAAAAGAAAAACAAAAGATTTTCTTTCTAGTACTCTAAGTGAAAATGAAAATGTAATTTTAAATTTAATAAGGAAAGAAAAAGATATCACCCAAAAAAAGATAAGACAATTAACAGGATTTTCCAAATCTAAATTATCTAAAATTGTAAGAAGATTAGAAGAAAAAAATATTTTAAAAAGAAAACCATTTTTTAAAACCCATAAATTTGAGTTACCCAAAAGATTAAAATAAATATAAATTAATCTCCTCTCTCTATTTTAGAAATTTCTTTATCCAATCCATTAAAAACAGATATAGCATATTCAACCACTTCATTAGGTTTCATATTCCTTTGTAGTCCTATTTCAACAAGTTTTACCATATGCCCAAACATGTTCATCATTTCTAAAGCTTCAAAATTTTCTTCCATTTTTTTCATATTAATGCCTTCCCCAACAATAAATTAAATTTATAAAATACTAGTTCTTTATATTATTAATGGAAATCCTGCCAAATATAGAAATAGCAGATTTAGCATTAAAATATAAAGATATTTTGATAATAGGGGATTTACATCTCGGCTTTGAAGAATCTTTAATAAAAGAAGGGATCCTAATTCCATTTTCACAATTAAAAAAAACAATAAAAAAATTAGAAAAAATAATCAAAAAAACAAAACCAAAATTAATTGTTATTAATGGAGATTTAAAAGATGAATTCGGTACTATCTCAAGACAAGAATGGACTGAAGTCCTTGAATTTATTGATTTCTTAAAAAAAACATCCGAAGTTATATTAATAAAAGGAAATCATGATACTATTCTTGAACCCATTGCAAGAAAAAAAGACATAGAAATCAAACAAAGATTAGACATAGATGATATTACAATAGTTCACGGTGATAAATTATTTAAAAAATTAAATAAAACAATTATTATAAGTCATGAACACCCGGCAATTTCATTTAAAGAAAGGTCAGATGAAAAATACAAATGTTTCTTACTAGGTAAATATAAATATCATAATCTAATTGTAATTCCATCATTTAATTTATTATTATCAGGATCTGATATAACAAGAGAACAATTTTTATCACCATACATTAAAAATATCCAAAATTTTCATGTTTTTGTTGTTCAAGATAAAATATACGATTTCGGAAAATTAAAAAATTTAATATAGAAATACTTTTAAATAGGCTTATTTTTACTTTTACGCCCATGGTTATAAAAAAAGCTCACCAAAAAGTGTACTACCAGATGCAAATGTTTATGCCAGGATATAAGGCGTTCGGGTTAACTAGAAATGAGTGGGGCGTCTTAGATTTTTTCTCTAATACTACCAAACACCCTAAACCGCAAGAAAATTGAGATTTATATTTAAATCCCAGCATAAAGTATAAAAATAACTAAAAATCTAATATTTTCATGAATGTGCAATTCGTAGGGATAAAAAACTTAACAGAAGAAGAGAATTCAATTTTAAATGATATTTGTAACAAATCATTTCAAAGACTAGATAAAATATCAAAAAAAGCAAAATTAATGCTGGTTATTAAAAAAAATGAAAAAAAAGGCGCAAAACCGCAATACATACTAGACGCCCATTTTAATTCACCATCGTTAACAATAAAAGCAAAGTCAGATGACTGGGAACTTAAAAAAGCAGTACACATATTAATTGATAAACTAGAAACAGAAATTATCAAAAAAACAAAACCAAAATTTAGACAAAAAACTGTAACAGTTTAATATTTCTTCCATAAAACTATTATCGATAACATTAATACAATAATTATCAAAAGAGCAACTATAATTCCTTTAATACCGGAATCTTTTACTTCTATAATATCCTCATTTTTGCTATTTATTTTCTTAATTATTATTGGTTCCTTATCAACCTCTCCGTTTATATCTTCAATCACTTTTTTATCAAGACAAACATCATTATTACATTCATCCCCACAAAAACAATCTTTACATCTATAACTTATTTCAACTGTTGCCACATTATCTTTTAGTCTTATCAATTGTATATAAACTCCATTAACATTGTTAGATGTACTTTCTTTAACTATCCCATTTACACCATTAACACAGAATAATGCAGTATCGCGTTTACTATCAGCCTTTACTAATGTTACATTTTTACCATCAATAATATAGCTTTCTCCAAAGTCTAAAGTAACCCTTTCAGCACCATGAACTAATAAAACGCTACATAATATGACCAAAACTATCAACTTCTTCATACATATTATAGTATACATCAAATTATTTAAGTATTTCGACAAAGATATTTATATTATTAATAGTAGTAATAAAAATGCTTTGCTTTATATTTTCTATCGTATAAACATATAATAAACGTCAATACTTACTAATACGCATGAATAAGTATAGAAGACTAAATATAACATTGCCAGAAAGTTTGCTTAAAAAATTCGTGAATATTGTAGAAAGGAAAGCATGAACCTAAGCAAAAGAATTGCTATATTGATAGAAAAAGAATTAAAAAATAAATAAAAATGGTAGAACAAAATCCAGTTCTCTGGCGAAATATCGTTTCTTTATTGAAAAAAGACAATTTTCCTATTCGGAATATTCAAAAAATTAAAGGTTACAAAACAGGTTAAATATGGAGCAATAGAGTTATATATTAAAAGAAAGAAGGAAAAGTTTAATATTAATATAAAACAAAGAATTAAAAATGGCCAAACAAACGATTTTAGTTAGATCAGATTTGAAGATGAGCCATGGAAAAATGTCAGCAATGGTAGCACATGCAGCAGTAGAAGCTGCTTTAAAATCCTCAAAATCTAAAATAAATTCCTGGAAAAAAGAAGGCATGAAAAAAATTATCCTAAAGGTCAATTCAGAAAAAGAATTGTTATCATTTTATGAAAAAGCTAAAAAAGCAAGATTAGTAACAGCTTTAATCAAAGATGCTGGAAGAACCTTCTTTAGTGAACCAACAATAACATGTTTAGCAATAGGCCCAGATTTTGATACCAAAATAAACAAAATCACATCTAAATTAAAATTAATAAATTAGTTAATTACCATAAAGTAGTATAACTAGAAAGATTTAAATATACAAAAAATACTAATATTACTATGAATTTCAACATTCCACAAGAAAAATCTGCTGATCTAGGTACAACTATTTTAGCAAAACTGAATGATGCTCTTTCTAGCAGGAACTATATGGAATTTGGTTCCTTAATAAGCAGACATTGTCTTCAAGGTTTAATAGAAAACGATGAGACCTCAGTCGATTTATATGAAAAATATATCGCAGAAAAAACATATAACCCAAATACATTAAAACAACGAGTAAGATTAACAATGTGGGAAATAGGAATTCCTGATACAAAGTGTGGTCGAAGAACAGAACTATTAAATTTTTACAGAGATAATAAATTGCCGCTTCCTAAAGGATTTTGGAAGATGAATAAAAGCCAATTAGGAGAATTATATTACATTAACATAAAAAACCAGAGGGATATTTTTGAGAAGAATTAAATACAAAAGAGAAATTAAAGATAAATTTATTATAGAATTAACACTGTTAGATATAGTTAAACAATTTAATCTAAAACTTTCATTACCTTGTCAAGAATTATTAAAGGAAGTAACAGAATTCTATAGAATTAGAAATAGCTATTATCGCCATATCGATTACAAATATTTAGAAAAAGAATATAATAATAATTTAAAAGAAATTAGATTGTATAAACCACAAATGAAAAATCTGACAGATATATTAAATGGGCAAAACCTAATTGAATTTTCTGGCATGCTAAACTTAATTAATTTTGGAAAAGATTTAATCACTAGCCAAAATTATTACTTAACTAATAAATAAATTAGCTACACAATGAACAACATAACAATGTCTTAGATGATTCATTGCCCACTTTTGTACTTTCTGAGCTACTGAGATATCAGTAAAACTTATAAATTACTTATTTTAACAAAATAAGCAAGGGCGACCATAGCTAGGGGGAACTACCTGTTCTCATTCCGAACACAGAATTTGATAGTAAAGAACTATCCATGTGTAAAAGTCAAGCCCCTACACGTTCCAGGTTGTACTGCGCTCCCGCGTGGGAAGCCTGGTTAGTTGCCCAGATTAGTTATTTCTTATTAGTGATTCCAGTAACAGAAGGAATTAATTCTCTTTATTTTTTAACAAAACCCAGGTATACGAAAAATATAAATTAAAGAGAATATTATATTTTTCGTGGTATTAGAATATTCAAAACATTGGAAACTTAAAAAAAGATTCAGATCAGAAATAACTGATGATTTGATAGAATATTGTATTCAGCATTCAGATAAGCTAAAAGATAGAAAATGGCCAGATACGTTTAATGCAATCTATAGAGTTCCACCATCTGGTAGAATATTAAAAGTAGTTTATAAAACAAAAGGCAAAACTATAAAAATACTTACTGCCTATTGGTTAGATTAAAATGGAAAGCTGGTATGATCAAGAAGAAGATATCTTGAATATTCAACTTCAAGATGAAGGTTATTGGAAAAGCATAGAATTACCTAATGGTATAATTATAGATGTTACCAAAGACGGAAAGATAATGGGTATAGAAATATTAAAAGCTAGTAATATTTTTTCTGGTGATGTAAAAAAAGTTATAGAGGCTGCAAAAAAGCAGACCATTAAACAACCAAATTAACATATCAGATACTATAAAGAATTACGGTTCCTACTTCTCAGTGATAAGCATACTGGTTAGTTACCCAAACTAATATATTAATAAACAGGCACCATAAACTCTATAAATCTATAAAACCAAAATTCTACAAAATGAAATATAAAGTATTAATAGAACAAGATGAAGAAAATACATTTGTAGCAGAATGTCCATCATTACAGGATGTATTTTTCAAGGAAAAACTAGAGAGGAAGCTCTAAAAAATATTAATGCTGCAATATAATAGGTATATCGAGAGCATTAGAAAACATAACGAACCAATACCTCATTCTATTGAAGAAGAAACCGTAGAAGTGAATTATTTAAAATAAGTTGAAAATAAAATAGGAAGAATGATAGATATCCTAAACTGACCATAATCAACCTAAAAACCAGTAAAAAGCTTTATAAACGGCAAAATAACCAAAATAATGTACAATATTATAAAGAACCTATTCTTTTATGTGTTGTATAAGGAGTAAATAAATATGAGAGAATTTAGTAGAGGTCCTAGAAGAAACTTCGGACCAAGAGAAATGCATAAAGCAACTTGCTCAAACTGTGGTAACGAATGTGAAGTTCCATTCAAACCTACGGAGGGTAAGCCAGTTTATTGCAAAGAATGCTATATGAAAAAGAAAGGATTCTAATTTTTTATATATAAGAAAAATTTAAACAATTTTTTTGTTTTTTTAAGTATTTATAGTATTGTATTCTTTATTTCTTTTAATCCAACTAGATACTTTTTCTCCAGTGGATATATAAGTTGTATTATCCCAATATTCTCCAAATTTTTTACTTATATGATAAGCTGCCTCTCTACAAAGAACAAAGTATCCTTTATTTGGTTTTCTCCTTCTTTTATCTATAAAAAAAAGGTGATCAATAACTATAAAACATTTACATAATTTTTTACCATTTAAAAAGTTATAAGCCCATGTTTGTTCAAGAGAGTATCCTTTCTCCCTCCTTCTTATTTTTTTTAATTCTTTTTCATTTACCCTGAATAAAACACCATTAAACCTTGAATTCTTATTCTTCTTTAAATTTAAAACATCTCCTGCCTCAATAATATTAAAAACTCTTTTATATCCCTTAACAATAACAGGTTTAAAATGTTTATTTTCTACAGTTTTTTCCAATGATTTATGACTCATTAAACTTCCATAACCAACAAAGTTATACTTCATACAATTTATAAAATTTTAATATTTTAAATATGTTTTGTTAATTTACCTTTATAATACTTAACACAATTTATAAAAAGTATTTAACTCCTGGGCCCGTAAGTCTCATTTCGCAAGATAGGAGTAGTTCACTACAATAAGTTACCCCATATTCCTTATACCTTAAGATAATCAAAACTCCCAACCTTCTTAATTCCCCCGTTTTTAAAACAAGCTAAATAATCAAATATCTCCACCTGTAGAATAGTAATTAACTCTGGTAAATTACTAAAGTGCAAAGTTGCCCTCTCTTGTACACGTATATCAGATTTTAAAAGTGAAAGCACACAGACATAATTCTCCAAGGTATCCTTATCTTCTTCTTTAATCTTTTTTATAAATTTTCTATTAAAAAATCCATAATTTATTTTAACATTTTCAAATTCTCTCTTCACTTCTTTATATTTCTCCCCGGCTTCCTCAAATTTTAATCCGACCATCTTCGAACAAATCTAATAAACTTTATAATAGTTATTATATACTATTACTATTAATTTATTATTTTTTTAACCAGTAATTTTAGTTTTTCTTTTATTTAAATTAACAA
>CAZPBI010000016.1:2695-16435 GCA_964584825.1 Candidatus Woesearchaeota archaeon | reverse complement strand
TATTTGTCTGAATAAATGCTCTATAAGCAGATGGTTCATGGTTCTGCCTCCTTTGACATTAAATTACGTAAACTTTCTCTTGCTGTAGAATCTATGAAGTTCTCGTACTCTTTTTGCCAAATTAATTTTGAATATTCTTTCCATTCGATATAGCTCTGGCTAGATCGATTAATTTTCATTATACCACCCCAAAATATTGGTTTAAAAAGTGTAAAAGAATTTTTATTTAAATATCCTGCGCGTGGTTGTCACGTAACATGGCTATACAATATGTATTTTAGAGAATAAGTTAGTTATTACCAATAAACACTAATGTTTTTTTACTTTCTCCCATGTTTTCTTCTTTTATATTAATTAGTTTTGCTTTTTCTAGTAATTCTAATTTTCTTAAGAAGGTTCTATACGAAATGGACTTATCAAAAATAGAATGAATCTCTTTTGTTGGTTTCCCAGAATTTAATTTGATTATCTCAAGCAATTTATTTTGTTCATCTGTTAGATCTTGTTTAATTTTGAAATTTATTAATTTGCTTATTGCTTGGGTAGCATCTTCTAATTCAATTGATTTTTTCAATTTTCTTTCTGCAATATTGCCGGTTTCTCTTAATAAAAATAAACCAATTCTTAAATCTTGTAATTCGAATGTTTTTTCTGAAATTAGTTTTAATGTCTCTTCATTGAAAATTCGGGGTAAGAATGCATAATTTACTCTTTCTTTTAGGATTTGATATATTTCATCTTTATTATAGGGATGAAATTCTATTATTGCGGGGGTTAATCTTGAGTATATCCTTTGATCAACAATAGATAGGAAATTTTTGTGATTGGTTATTAAAATAAGTGATTTTTTATAAATATCTTCTGATAATGAATATACAATTGAAAATGCATATGATTCTAGCTTATCTGCTTCATCTAGGACAAGGATTGCTGATTTTGTATTTAGGATTTTGGATACTTCTTTGACTAATTGATCTGTTGTTTTATTAATAGTAAACTTGTAATTTAATTGATTGCAGATTTCTAGCATTATTTTATGTGCTGAATCTTTTTTCCAACAATTTACATATAGTAAGAATATATTTTCATCTAAACCCCTTTCTTCCATCTCTCTTAGAATGTGTTTTACTGCTACTGTTTTACCGAGTCCTGGAGAACCGGTTACGAATAAATTAGCAGCTGTTCTTTTGTTTAATAACGGTTTAATTGTTTCTGCTATTTGTTGTTGTTGATTTTCCCTAAATCTAATAAATTTCGGTATGTACTCAGGATCTAAGGCCATTTCATCTTTAAATAATGATTCGTAGTCCCTTAAATGAGTTTCAAAAAAATCCATATTAATATTAAGATTATTATGTTTATAATAATTATTATAATTCCTTTATACCTTCCTTAGTTAAAGCAATTAATCTTATACCTATACCTATTTTTAATAATGCCGCCATTAAAGCCATATGTTCTTTTCCAGAGCCAGAGACAAAATTAACAGCAACTTCTGTATCTTTAATTTTGTTTTTTATTAAATTTTGAATTTCTGTTATTAATTCACGTATTCCAGATGACATATTAACAGGAATTAATTCTACATTATTTTTTTTATTGAAATTTTCTTTTCCGTAATCGTTAGTAATTAAGAATACTTTATCCCATGACTCTTCTTCTATTAATCTATTTACATGGCCCCATGTTCCTTTTCCAGTTGATAAACAAGCCACTAATGTTGGCATAGTTTTTGAATTTGGTTATTTATATTTAATAATTTTGGTGTTAAAAAAGAGTTGAAACGAAATCTCCTATGTAGTAAGTAACAATAGCTGCTAGGATACCAAAGAATAGCATTTCTAGAGCTGAAAAAAACCAATTTCTTTTTGTTACTTTTGTTTTTATTGCTCCGACTAGAAAGAGAGTTATTACGGTTAAGGCTATGGATAATATGATGGCTTCTGAGACTGGTAATATAAGATATGGAAATAAAGGAACTAATGCTAACAAAACAAATGTAAAGAACATTACTAATGCTGATTTTATAGGGTCTTCAAATTTTCCTGGCAAGATGCCCAATTCTGAGGTTATCATCTCATTTAATAAAATATTTTTATCTGATAAGATTTTGTTAACTATTTTTTTAAGTTCTTTTCCTTTGAAACCTTTGTTTTTGTAGATTAATTCTAGTTCTTTTCTTTCAATTTTTGGATACTTTTCTATTTGCTTTTTTTCTTGTTCGATTTTGCCCTTAATTAATTCTGTTTGCGATTTGGATGATAAATAGGTGCCTATTGCCATAGATAATGCTGCCGCAAATACTTCTGCTATTCCTGCTACGGCTATTGTTATTTTTGGTAAATGAGCTCCTGTAATTCCTGATAAGAATCCTAATGTTGAGATTAAACCATCTTCTGCTCCGAAAATAAAGTGTCTAATGAATTTACCTTTTTCATACACTATTTTGTGAAGCCTCTTTTTCATAATCTTCCCATTATGTTAGCGGAAAAGCTCCCCCGCCGTCAAATTAACCATAACCCACAACAGCCTCCCAACCAATCATAAAACTAAATATTACCAGCATAATCACAGTTATTACGCTGAGAATCATACCTACGATAGCAAACCATCTGCCTTCAAGGTTGTTCTTTTTTATTTTAATCAGAGCGGCAATTCCCAAAATAATGGAGAGAATCGCTAACCAAAACGTAACAAAAGTAGTATAGAAAAAAGTAATGCCAAAAAGTGCAACAACGCGGCCGATTTTAGCCGTTGCTCCCGGTGGTCTTGAAAAAATTAGAGTTTGAAGAACAAGCAAGATCGGTATAACTATTGGTATGAGTGACAGGACAAAACTTACTATTGCTAGTTTACTCTTTTTCATAATGATATAGTAGTCTTATGGTATATTAATTTATGCCCCATCTCTCTAGATAGACTTGATCTTTTTGAAAATTAAGTTGCTTTATGAGAAGATTTAAGGTGTCATTTATCATTTGATTAGGTCCGCAGATGTAAACGTGTTTGTTTTCTGGAGATTTTATAATTAATGGTATGTGATTTGTTACTCTGCCTTTTAAGTAAGACCAGTTTTCTGGAGGTTTTGATGAGCAGGGATGTATTGTAAAGTTTTTATGGATTTTTTGTAAAGTTTCGAACTCTTCTTTAAAAAAATAATCATTTTCATGTCTAAATCCGAAGATCAAGGATACTTTTTTGTTAGGATTTTTTTCTAGAATTTCATGAATCATTGACCTTAATGGCGCTATTCCGGTTCCGGCCGCTATGAAGATTAGTTCTTCTTGTTTAGCATTATCTAGTGTAAACATTCCAAAAGGTCCTCTAATTTTTAATTTATCATTTTTTCTTGATTCTAATAGTTTTGGAGAGATTTTTCCGTTATCAAATCTTTTAATTAGAAGCTCTATTGTTTTTTGTGATGGTGATGAAGAGATTGAAAAAGCCCTGTTTTCTTCTTTGTCATTTATTTTTTGATAAACTAAAACAAACTGACCGGCTTTGAAATTAAAATTTTTAGGTGATTCTAACTCTAATAAAAATACATCATTTGGTAATTTTTGATTATTAATTACAATTGTTTCATAAAATTGAGGTATCATTTTAATATTATTGATTAGGGGGAAATTTATAAAACTACTTGTTAACAAGGTTAAGAATAATTTTGTATGATTATAAATTTTACATTATTAATTTTCCTCTTTTAAATTAAAATCCAATGGATCATCTTGAATATATTTTATTTCTTGTTTTAATGCAATCTCTGCTTTTTGTAATTCTGCTCCTACATCTGCTGCATGTTGCAATGAAGATATAAGGTTTTCTCTTATAATGGTGTTAAAAACTTCCATTGCTGTTTTTCCCAGTATTATTTTTTCAATTTTATTTTGGGACTTACAGAATCCAGCTTCTATGGTTTGATTTTTTTTGTCAATTTTAATTAAGAAATAGCCTGATGGATCCATTTTCCAGTCTTTTATTCTGTCGTATCTTGCTTGAATAATTTCTGCTTCTTCTTTATTTTTTACTCTATTTCTTTCTTTTTCAGGGTTCCACCACTTGTTTTTTATTTCCATATTGTAAGAATTCCTGACATAATTAAGATGCTTATTAACTGATAAAACATATTCAGTAGATATAATTTAAATGGTTTGCCTTCCCATAATATTGTGCCTAAAGAAACTGTAGCTACAAATCCTAACCATGCTAAGAATCCAATTAATAAACCAGATGAAAGTGTTGTGGTTTGTGTATAGTTAAGAAACAATGCGAGTATATAGGTCATTACTAAAGTGCTTAAAAATGCATAGATATATGATTGTTTTGCGTCTTTGTGCATTTTTTTAAGTTTATCTTCTGTAAAGCCAGATAATTTCATCCACATTTTACCAAAACCTGCTGGGGAATACCAGAACATACCTATAAGTATGCTTACAATAGATGATACTAAAATTGCTAAATAATTTATTGGCATATTTTAACCTTCTATGACTTATTTTATGTTATTTGATATTTATTAAGCTTTTTGGTATATATTATTTTTGAAGGTTAATATTATTTATGTAGTTTTAACTGAGGTATATTTTCAAAATGTTTTTTGTTTTTTGTTAAAAGTTCAAATTTATTGATTATGGAGATAGCTGCTATTAATAAATCTCTGAATTCTATGGATATTCCTTTATTTTTTAAATCTGCTAGTATTATTCCTGCGATCTTTGTTGAATCCTCTGACAAATTTAATAATTCTAATGTAGATGCAATGTCGTCTACTTTTTTAATATTTATTTTTTTATTTGTAGATAATGCTGCTCCGTAATACAATTCGAACAAATTAATATACGTTGTTGCCAGAATACTATTTTTTTCTAGATTTTTTATTAAATTTAATGTATTTGGATTGCCTCTTAAAATATCTACTAAAATATTGGTGTCTATACAGACCCTATTCTCCATTTCTTCCAACCCTTTTCTAAATCTTCCATAAATGTCTTTACTTCTTTATCTGTCATTCTCCAACTACCTGTAATATCGCTTAGTCTTTTTTTCATTTTTTTGCTGATGTATGTTAGTGTCTTATCTATTGAAATGGATTTTCTTTCTTTAGCTTGTAGCTTTCCTGCTTCCTCGTAGAGCCATTCATAATTTTTTTTGCTAATCTTAATTGTTTTTGTTTCCATGGTTACTAAGTGGTAAATGTAGTATTTAAACTTTTTGGTATGTTTCCTTTAATAATATGGCATCAGTTTCTATATTAGGAGATTCGCAAATGACTATGCCCTTACATTTGAATTCTTTTAAAACTCTTACTAAGTCTTTATAATTGAATTTAGAATCTTTAAGGTTTAGATGATTTTTTTCTCCCCTTTCTGTATATTCTATACCTGCAATGTGTATGTGCATGTTGTTTATTACTTCTTTTCCTAGGTGTTTTTCTAATTCTGTTAGGATCTGTTGGAATTCTGGTTTGGTGTTGAAGGCGCCGATTGAACGAGCATACATGTGAGAAAAATCTATACATGGTAAAACTTGATCAATTTCTTGTGAGAGTTTAATTAATTCTTTTAGATTTCCGAATTGAGATGGCTTTCCTGATATTTCTGGTCTTATCCAGATTTTATTATCGAATTCTTTAACTTCATTTACTATAGTTTTAATTCCTTCTTTTATTTTTTTATAGACCTTTTCTGGATCTTGTGTTTGATAATAGCCCGCATGCAGGCATGTAGAAAACCCCCCACATAAAGAAGTTATAATAGCAGAATTCTTCACATAACCAATACTTGCATAATATTTTTTCTTATCCTCAGAATTTAAATTGATCCAATATGGGCAATGTGAGGAAATAACAATTTTATTTTCTTCCGCTGCTTTTTTTACTTCCGGAGCTTTCTCCTTCTTAATATTAACACCTCTTACAAATTCTAACTCAAAAGAATCCAACCCTAATTTTCTTACATCCCTAATTCCTTGTATCGTATCTCCTTTAGTACTTATCGGAATACCTGCAGTTCCAAATCTTAGTTTATCCATAATAAGTGGAGTGATTTGAAATTTTATAAATATATTGAAAAACTATATAAACTTTGATAATACAATATAATTAATGCCAAAAACAATTAGTAAGGATATCCCATTAGGTGAAATTACTTTAAGGAGGTATGAAAAACCTAATGCATTTAAGGAAAGAGAATTATTAAGGAAAATTTGTTTAAGTATTGGTTTATTACAACCAGGAGATTCTAGGGATGTAATTGTGGAGGTTTTTCAAACAATGCTAAATTCTTCGAGAAATAAAAAGATGTTGAGCAGCGGCGAAGTAACTATGGAAGTAATTAATCTAAGGAAAAGATATAATTTACCTTTAAAAGGGGTAGCAGAAAGTAATATTAGAAGGCAGCTAAAAAGATTAAGAGATTTATTTTTAGTAGAGAAAGTTAGTAATATGTATAGAATTACAGAATGGGAGAGCCCTAGTATTATTTTTAATGAAAAAATCGAGAAATTTTACTTGGAAAGTATTATAAGTAGGGTAAAAGAGTATTTTAATCAACTAAAGTGAGAGGATGTTTAATGAAAAAAATAATTTCATTCATGATAATGTTGCTATTAATATTAAGTACTATTTCTGTTGTTGCTCGGGAAAGAGATCCTGATTCTGATTCTGGTGATAGATTAGGAAGAAAATTTATTAATGAAGATGTTAGGAGGGTTAATGAAAGATTAGAAAGAATTCCAGAGGCTTTAAGGGAATTAAGAAATGCTAATAGAGATGAGATTAGAAGCTTAGTAAATAGAGAGGATTTTAATAAGATAGGATTAAGGTTAAAAGAATGTAAGAGTGAAGAAGAAGCTTGTAAAGAATTAAGAAGGGAAGCTAAATTAAAAGCAAAAAATACTTTGAAAAATATTACTGAGAGAATTTTAAATGTTCTTAGTAAATTAAAAGAAAGGATTGAAAGTTCTGGTATAGAAAATAAAGAAGGGGCATTAAATGAAATAAATGTGGCTATTGAAAAAATTAATGCTGCTAAGGAAAAAGTTATAGCATTAACGAATGAAAGCACCAAGGATGAGGTTAGGGCAGCAATTTCTGGGTTAAGAGAAGCTTTGAAAGATGCAAAGGAGTTAATTAGAAAATATCATAGCAAAACTATAACGGAACAAAGATTAAGGAATGCAATAAACAGATTTACAAAATTAGCACAGAATATTGAAAATAGATTAAACAGATTTGAAGTTCGTGATTATGATTTTAGTGATTTAAAAGCTTTATTAGTGGATTTAAGAAAAGAGCTCGATAATGCTAAGACCGACTTAGATGCCGGGAATAAAGAAAGTTCTTTAGGGTATTTGAAGAATGCACATCAGATTACACTTAGTATATTAAGACAATTTAGGGCAGGTATAGGAGAAAAACCAGAGGATAAAGAAGGTAATGAAACAGAAGGAGGCAGTGAAGATGAATAAGATAATCACAATATTCATGATATTATTAATAGCATTAACAATATTTGGTTGTGTGCAACTTAAAGAAAGTACAAGGGATACTGGAGAAGAGAATGTGGATGATTTGGATAAGGAATTAAATGATATTAATGATGATGTAGGTAATCTTGATGATTTAGACAAGGAATTAGACGAAGTTGATAATTTAGATTATTAGCTATTATATTATAATTATTTTATATTTATCTTTTTGGTACAATAATTTTTATAATAGGAGGTTGATTTTTTGTGAGTATGTATAATTTTTCTAAAAAACTAGCAATGGGCGTGTTTGGGTTGGGTGCATTAATAGGATTTTCTTTTAGTGATGATAATAAACATATAAAATTGGAAAAGAATTGGGTGCCCATTGAGAATATGCATCTATATTTATGTGCATTCCATATAGCTAAAGAAAATCCAAAGTTTCAGATAGAGGCACATCATTATTGTGGACATCCCGGAGGTAAAGTTCATCAATGTGTTGTGTATGATTCTAATAGTAATAATGCAAAATTATTAGGGATAGAATATATAATTGATGATGAAACTTATTTTAAATTGCCTGAAGAAGAAAAGATGTTTTGGCATCCACATGCTTATGAAATATTATCTGGACAATTAATAGCTCCTGATTTTGCTGATCAAGGAGACAGTATTTTTCCTGGGCTTTTAACTACATGGGGAAAGACGTGGCATACTTGGAGTGATCCTAGTACAGATGTACCATATGGTAAACCTCTATTAATGTGGTCTTCTAATGGAGATGGACAGATAGATGACGAAACTATTAAGAGGAGAGATGATAAATTTGGTATTTTAACTAGGGAAATTAGGGAAAGGAGAAAATCTTTTGGGTATGTAATGCCGAATGTTGCTTTACCTAAATCTATTGAAGAGAATGGAAGACAAGGTATTATTTATGGGCCAACAAAACCATAAAATTAAAATAACTTCTTAATATTTTTTATATATGATATACGAACCTAATGAAGATTCTTATCTGTTAAGGGGATTTGTTTTAGAATATGCAAATGGGAAAGTTTTAGATATGGGTACAGGTTCTGGGATACAAGCAGAGGCGGCTTTAGAGAAAACTACTGATGTTATGGCAGTTGATATTAATAATGAAGCTGTTAAATTTTGTAGGAAAAAAGGAATAAATGCAGTAAAAAGTAATTTATTTGAAAATGTAAATGGAAAATTTGACTTAATAATCTTTAATCCTCCTTATTTACCAGAAGAGAGGAAAGATTTAGGAATTAAGATGACTATAAAGGATTTTAATTATGTCAACGATCTATCTTTAGTTGGCGGGAAACATGGGTGGGAAACTATTAATAGATTTTTAAAAGATGCTGTAATATATTTGAATGAAAATGGGAAGATATTATTAAGTTTTAGTAGTCTTAGCGGCGATATAGAAAAAATAATGAAAAGATATGATTATAAGTTTAAAAAACTAGGGGAGAAGAGGATATTCTTTGAGACTTTATATGTTTATTTATTATGGTAAAAAAGATGTCTTATAAGTGCCTATAATGATTAATAGCCCAACTTACATCTGCACCGTAAGATACCATTAAAATATGATCTCCTGGATTAAGGAACCCATTTCTAATTTCTAATAAACCCGGGCCTTGTGATGCTGTTGAATTATTACCATGGTTGTTTATTGTTATAACAAATTTTTTTAAAATTTCTTCTTCTGTTAGATTTAGGTGCTTATAATCTTTAGCAATATGTCTTGCTGTTCCTTCAAACATTCTAAAATTAGCTTGATGAGCAACAATTTTTTTGATTTTATTAAAACCAACTTTATGTGGTTTTGGATTTAATTTTTCATCAGTTTCAAAATTTACTATCATACTAATTAATACTTTTTCTACAAATTTGTATACTTCTTTTCCTTTCATCTTAAGTGTTGGAGATAGGATAGTATCTTGAGAATACCATGGCTTCCTTTGTGTAAGAGGGGACGTTATATAATCCCTTCGTGATCCATCAGTATGAAGATTATGGCCAATAAATCCAGGCTCATTTGATTTGTCTAATATATATGCAGTTGCACCATCACTTAGTAGAACGCAAGTTGCCCTATCATTAAAATCTGTTAACTCAGACAATAAATCAGTACCTATAACTAATATCCTATTATACATTTCACTTATGATTAGACTATCTGAGATAGCTAAAGCGAAGTTTATTCCTGCGCATCCTGTTTGAATGTTAAAGCAAGGACATTTTTCTGTAATTAAATCTTCAAGATTTACTTGAACTTCGCTTGATGTGGAAGGAAATCCTGCTGTTGAAATTCCAGAAGTAACTGCTGTGTTTGTTGCAACAATTATACAGTCTATATTTTTTTGGTATTTTGAATTTGCTTCTTCAATTGCCATTTTACTTGCTTTTATTGCCATAGACGCATTAGACTCATAAGGAGAAGCAAAATGTCTATATTCAATTCCAGTTCTTTTCTTTATCCATTCATCATCTGAGTCTAAATTTACTAAATTGATTAATTCTTGATTTGAAATTCTTCTTTTTGGTAAATAGACGCCTATTCCTGTAATTTTAGAATACATTTTCACATAAAAGTTTAAAATTTTTATATTAAATAATTTTTCGTCACTTAAAATAACTTTTAAATACTACTATTAGCTATAGGTATTTATGAATTATAAAAAAGATGCATTAAAATTGCATAAAGGTGGCAAATTAGAGATTATAAGTAAGATAAAAATAAATGAAAAAAATTTAAAATTAGCTTATACGCCTGGTGTTGCTGGAGTATGCAATGAGATTTTTAAAAATCCAAAAAGAGTTTATGATTATACAATTAAGAAAAATAGCGTTGCTATTGTTACTGATGGAAGTAAAGTTCTTGGTTTTGGTAACTTGGGTGCATATGCTAGTATACCTGTAATGGAAGGTAAAGCAATATTATTTAAGACCTTAGCAGGTATAGATGCTTTTCCTATTTGTTTAAAAACTCAAAATACAGAAGAGATAGTGACAATAATTAAGAATATAAGCCCAGTTTTTGGAGCTATAAATATAGAGGATATATCTGCTCCCAGGTGTTTTGAAATCGAAGAAAAATTACAAGATATAGGAATTCCTGTTATGCACGATGATCAACATTGTACAGCTATAGCTGTATTAGCAGGGTTGATTAATTCTTGTAAGGTCATTGATAAAAAATTTGATGATTTAAATATAGTTGTAAATGGAGCAGGTGCTGCCGGAACTGCAATTGCGAGATTATTAGTTTGTGCTGATATTCACGAGAGAATATGTAAAAAAGTTGGTAATGTTATAGTTTGTGATAGTGAAGGTATTATTTATGGGGGCAGAGTTGGTTTAAGTGAGTATAAGGAAAAATTAGCTAAAATTACTAATAAAAGTAGAATAAAAGGAACTTTAGAGGATGCTATTAAAGATGCAGATGTGTTTATCGGTGTTTCTGTTGGAAATGTGTTAAAAGAACGGATGATAAAGAAAATGAATAGAGCTCCAATTATTTTTGCTCTCGCAAATCCTGTACCAGAAATTATGCCTGATAAAGCTAAAAAAGCTGGAGCTAGTATAATAGCTACTGGTAGAAGCGATTTTCCAAATCAAGTTAATAATGTTTTAGTTTTTCCAGGTGTATTTAGAGGCTTATTAGATTCTAGAACTAGGAAAATTAATGAAAAAATGAAACTAAATGCAGCTTATGCTTTAGCAAATGTTATTAAGAAACCTGAAGAAAATAAAATTTTACCAAATGCTTTTGACAATAATGTTGTTAAAAGTATTGCAAATGTTGTTAAGGAAGCGCATTAAATTTTTAGTGATAAAATTTCTTGCGATAATCGTTGAAGGAGAATGTAAAAAAGTCCATAATTTTTATCATATCGCTATAAGGGCGTACTTGTGATATTTGGTCTAGCATATTTGAATTACTAATTAAGTAAGTAGTAGAATTATCATTAAGTTCAATTTGTATAACTCCTCTATGATTTATGCATATTTCATTTACATTAATTTCTTCTTCTTGATCTTTTCTTTCGTAGTTGAATCTTAATTGATGATGAGATAAGGGGTAAATAAGGTATTGGAGTGAGGAAATACCAACATTCAATTTTATATTGTCTATTTCTTTACCAAAAGTCAAGATTAAACCGCCCTTAGCTAATTTTTCAAGTACTGGGAGAGCATTATTTACTTCTTTTGTCATCTTAAATAAGTTATTTTATATATAAGTTTATAAAAATATCTATAACCCACCCTTAAGCTTAGGTTTTTAAATAAATAATCCTAGGATTATAATATGGTAAACAAAGAACAAGTAATAGAAGTTTTAAAAGAGGTATTAGATCCTGAATTAAATATAGATATTTGGACTATGGGTTTGGTTTATGATATAGATTTGAGTAATGGAATTAATATCAGGATGACATATACTACGCCTTTATGTCCTTACGGCCCCAGTTTGAGAGAAGATGTTGTGAAGAGAATAAAAGAGAGATTTAATGTAGAACCTAATGTCGAGATTACTTTTGAACCACCTTGGAAAATGAGCGATGAATTAAGAGGTTTTTTAGGGGCATAAATTTTTATATTAAATAATTTTTATAAATTTTATGAAATTAATTTTTATTTATATAACAAATTCTTCATATAATGAAGCAAGGAATATAGCAAAATACTTAATTAAAGAGAAGTTAGTGGCTTGTGCAAATATTTATGATGATGTTAAAAGTATTTATAGATGGGAATCTGAGATAGTAGAAGAAAAAGAGTGTATTTTAATTGTTAAAACTACTGAAGACAAATTTGAAAGAGTAAAAAAAGAAGTAGAAAAAATTCATTCTTATAGTGTTCCATGTATTGTTAAAATTCCTGTTGAAGCTAATGAAAAATATTTTAATTGGATAAAAAATGAGGTGGTTTAAATTAAAATTGAAAGAGCAGATGTTTTAATAATTGGTTCTGGTGGTGCAGGATTAAGAGCTAGTATTGAATTAGCTGATAATAAAGTAGATGTTATTGTTGTTGGTAAGTGTAAAAGAAGGGATGCGCATACTATAATGGCTACAGGAGGGATAAATGCCGCATTAGGGAATATGGATAAAGAAGATAATTGGAAGATACATGCTGCCGATACTATTAGAGATGGTGGTTATATTAATGATGTAAGTGCTGTTGAAATACTTTGTAAGAATGCATCAAAAGCTATAGAAGAATTAAGTGGATGGGGGACAAGATTTCATAAAGAAAAAAATGGAAAAATAACTCAGAGATTTTTTGGAGCTGCTACTTGTAGAAGAGCATGTTTTGTTGGGGATCATACTGGAAGGGAAATATTAAATGTTTTAGTTAATGAGGTATTAAAGAGAAAAATTATGTTTAGAAGTGAAGTTTATATTTTTTCTTTACTACATAATAAAGGAAAAGTTAATGGCGCTATCGGTTTAGATATTAGAAATGGAAATTTTGTTGTTTTTCATTCTAAAATTGTTGTTTTGGCAACAGGCGGGCATTCTAGGATGTTTGAAAGGAGTTCTTCTAGATTCTGGGAAAATAATGGTGATGGGATTTATTTAGCGTATAAACTAGGTGCAAAATTTATGGATATGGAGATGTTTCAGTTTCATCCAACAGGAATGTTATATCCTAAGGAGGCTGAGGGAGTTTTAGTTACCGAAGCTGTTAGGGGAGAAGGTGGAATTTTGTTAAACAATAGTGGGCAGAGGTTTATGAAAATATATGATCCTGAAAGAATGGAATTAAGTGCAAGAGATATAGTGGCAAGGGCGATTTATACTGAAATTGAAATTGGTAATGGAACTAAAAGAGGCGGTATATGGTTAGATATTAGCCATAAACCCAAAGAATATATTTCGAGAAGATTACCTAAGATGTATAAACAGTTTAAAGAATATGCTAATTTAGATATAAGCAAAGAGAAAATGGAAGTTGCCCCTACAGCACATTATTCTATGGGTGGTATTTATGTTGATCATAAAACTGGCAGAACAAGTGTAAGAAATTTATTTGCAATAGGAGAAGTTACAGGAGGGGTTCATGGTGCAAATAGGTTAGGAGGGAATAGTTTAGCTGAGATCATGGTTTTTGGAAAATTAACAGGAAAAAATATTGTAAAAGAACTTAAGAAAATAAAATTGGTTTATTTAGATGGATGGTTAGTTAATGGTGAAATAAGTAAATTATCGAGAATATTAAGTAATAAAGGCAGAGATCCTATAA
>CAZPBI010000016.1:0-2684 GCA_964584825.1 Candidatus Woesearchaeota archaeon | reverse complement strand
TGTGGAAAATCATAGATACTTTTATTGACAATTGATTAATACAAAAAATAATGTGGAGATATGTTGGTGTTGTTAGAAATGAAAAAGATATGAAAAAAGCCTTAAAAGAAATAAATAAAATTAAAAAAATTCCATTAAAATGTGGTAAAAAATTAAAGATGAATGAGAAATTAATTGCAGCTTTAGATGTTCAAAATATGGTTCCTACATGTGAGATTATAATTAAAAGTGCATTATATAGAAAGGAAAGTAGAGGGGCCCATTATAGAGAAGATTATAAAAAAACAAAGAGAAAATGGGTAAGAAATATTATATGTGTACCTACAAAAAAAGGAATAAAAATAACTACTAGAAAAATAGAGAAAATACCTAAAGAAATAAAAAAATACTTGAATTTAAAACCTAAAGTACAATTGTCAGAATGATACAAAACATTTTTATATAATAATATTTTATATAATAATATGTTATTTATGGAACCTGAGACTACTGAAAGAAATTATGAGAATTTAAGAAAGATTGGAATAAAGGATGATAAAATAGCAAATATAGACTTTAAGCTGTAAAATGAGGTATAGGGTAGAAAAGGATTCATTAGGTTATAAGAAAGTTCCTAGTGATAGATATTTTGGAATTCATACTGAGAGAAGCAGAGAAACTTTTAATGTTACTGGAAAAAGAATTAATTTGGATTTGTTTTTGAATATAGCTTTAATAAAACTAGCATGCGCTAAGGCAAATATGGAACTAGGGCGTTTAGATAAAAAAAGAGGAAATGCTATAGCCCAAGCCTGTAATGAAATTTTAAATGGGAAATTTAATGATGAATTTGTTGTGGATATTTTTCAAGCTGGAGCTGGAACTAGTACACATATGAATGTAAATGAAGTTATAGCAAACAGGGCAATTGAGATTTTAGGAAGAGAAAAGGGGGATTATGAAATTGTGCATCCTAATGATCATGTTAATATGGGACAAAGCACAAATAATATATTTCCAAGCGCTATTAAGATTTTTTGTTACTTTAAATTAAAGGAATTAGGGCATCATCTTAAATATTTAGAAAATGAGTTATTAAGAAAAAGTAGGGAGTTTAGGAATGTATTAAAATCTGGAAGAACACATCTACAAGATGCAGTTCCTATTACCTTGGGACAGGAATTTCATGCCTATGCCTCTATGATTGAGAAGGATAGGATAAGAGCTCAGGAGGCATTAACTTATTTAATTAGGATAAATACTTGGGGTAATGCTATTGGTACTGGAATAAATACTCATTCAGAATTTGGAAAAAAAACATTAAATCATTTAATAAAATTGACAAATGTACATTGGAAAGAGGCAAGAGATCATATTGAGGCGACACAAAGCGTTACTGATTTTTTGGACATTGCAGAAGTATTAAAAATTTTAGCTGTCGATTTGACTAAGATTTGTAATGATTTTAGATTGTTAAATTCAGGGCCTGTTACCGGATTGAGGGAAATTAAATTGCAATATATTGAACCTGGGAGTAGTATAATGCCAGGAAAAATAAATCCGGCAATTTGGTAGTTTATGAATATGATATGCTTTCAAGTTATTGGCTATAGTGATACCATAACTTATTGCACTCAAGCAGGACAGTTAGAATTAAATGTCATGATACCATTAATTGCTCATGATTTATTAGAGAGCTTAAATATATTAAATAATGGGATTGAGATCTTTATTGAAAAATGTGTTAAAGACATTAAAGTAAATAAAGAGATTTGCAGGTTTTATTTTGAACATAGTTACGGGTTAGCAACGTTGTTAAATCCTTATATTGGCTATGATAAGGCTAGTTGGGCTGTAAGAGAGAGTCTAAGAACTGGAGAAAGTATTTATGATATTATAATTAGAAAGGGCTGGATGAAAGTTGATGATTTAGATAGAATTTTTAATTATAAGAATGTTAGAAGGAAATAAAATGAGTTTTCTTAAAGAGAAAATAAAGAATCATATTAAGGAAAAGTTAACAGTGAAGGCTTTACATAGGATTGATGCAATTAAAGCAGAGATGAAAAAGAAATTTACAATATTTGGATTATTTATTTTAGGTATTTTGTTAATAATCCAGGGATTCATAAGATTATTGCCAAATTTTTTTGGTGTACCAGACTATTTTGGATTTTTTATGATAGGTAGTATAGTTTTAATTATTGCATTTATATATTATCTTAGGAACAAAAAGAAACATAGTTATTATCCATAAGAATTAGTATAGTGCACTAACATAAAATTTAAATATAAAATAAGAGGGTATATAAAATGAGATGACTACGATTGATGATCGTTTAGTTGCTAATTATGTAAAAACAAAATATACTACTGCGGATGTTTTAGCAAAAATAAATGGTAGTTTTAGACGATATGGAATTCATAGTGGTGATATATTAACAGTTCTTAATAGTTATTTAGATAAACAAACATTTAGTTTAGAACTTAAGAATTCAGAAGGAGCAATTTTATTTTATCATAAGGAGTGTCGTGTTATTGAAGAATTTGAAGATGGTAAGATGTATGGTACTATGCCTTTAGAAAATGTTTTTGAAGTTGTGGAATTTCCCCCAGAATGTAAATATCAATCGGAATTCGAATTTATGACTTAAAATTCCACTTGTGGTGGTTTTTCAGAACCTTCTATACTTTGGAAGAATTCT
>CAZPBI010000015.1:0-16853 GCA_964584825.1 Candidatus Woesearchaeota archaeon | reverse complement strand
TACTAGGGAAGGTAGTACTAGCGGATTATTTTTATCTTCGGATGGAGGCGGAGTAATAGTAGACTGGATATTACAAGTTCCAAATCAAAATGGTGATGGCGATGCCTATGCTTGTTTTGGTCCGACAGGTAAATTATATAGAAGCAATGAACCTTGCGTTCGATAAATAATTTTTCTTTTTTTTAATTTTTTATTTTAATAAATATTTCATCAATTTTTTTCTGTAAATCTAAAATTGAACCATCATTTATTAATATGAAATCTGATTGCTCTATGCATTTTAATACTTGTTGACCATATTCAGGCTCATTTAAACCTCTATCCCTTTGTTCTACAATTTTTAAGTGTTCTTCTTTTTGTGGATCTGATGTAATTCTCCCATCTAATATCCTTTTTCTTCTTTTTATTCTTATCAATCTAATATTTTCTGGTGCGTCTATAGCTATTAAGTAGAAATTAGAAATATTTTTTAATTCCTCAATTTCTCCAGGATTTCTAATACCGTCGATTACCCAATTTTTATTTAAATCTATTCTTTCAATTGCTCTTTTTGCCCAGTAATTATTGCCATGTTGTTTTCTTAGATTATTTCCAAGTTTTTGTAATTGCTCCCTAATTAAAGGGATATTTGCCTTAGTAGCTTCTTCTCTTACAATATCTGAAATTGTAATATAATTGAAACCTTTTTTTTGTAAATATTTTGAAATTTCAGACTTGCCAGAACCAATTGTTCCAGTAAGACCTATTATCATTTTATTTCTGAAAGTATTTTTTCTTTTAATTGATGTTTTGGCATAAAACCATTAATTCTAAAAACTTCTTTGCCATTTTTAAAAATAATAATTGTTGGGACTGACATGATGTTGAATCTTTGGACTAATTTTGGTTCTTTATCTATGTCTACTTCATAAAAATCTTTGTTTATTTCTTCTGACAATTCTTTGTAGATTGGGGCAAGTACTTTACATGGATAGCACCAATCACCTGTAAATTTTATTATAATAATATCTTTTGTATTTTTTTCAAATTCTTGTTGCCTTAGTTGTTGTACTGCCATAGCTTTAGAATGGAAATAACGGATTTATAAATTCTGTGGGTTGTTGTCAGATAATATCATGATGTAAAATATATTTTTTAGAATAATCATAATATATATATATATATATATATATCCTTTGATTAATTTAAAATTATGCAAAAAGAGGTTGATTTTGAAGTGAGAAGGTTATTATTAGTAATTTTAAGTATTATCCTTATTTTTGTATTTATTTGGACTGCTTCAGCACAAACTATTCTAAGCAGAATAGGAGAAGGTTTTAATATAAATAATGTTAAACAAGGATCTAGTAATTCTTTATTAATAACTATTGAAAATTTAGGCGAGCTTAGCTATTCTGGTTTTAAGGTAATAGCAGAAGGTAGTGTAAATGGAAGTGAGTATAATGTATTAGAAAGTTTATTAGGATTTGAGATTAAAACTTTTGAAGCAGTATTTAATGAAAATTTAGGCATAGTAGATAAGATAACAGTTTATGCTTGTAAAGATTTTGAATGTGGGGATGTTAATACGTTATTGAAGGATGAATATCTTGTTGGAGGAATTGAGATTATAGGGAGCACTAATGTGCAATATGTTACTCCTAGTGTTTCAGATATAATAACTACAACAACACTTTCAGATGTAACAACTAGTTATTTAGTTTCAGATACATCTTATCCATTTAACTTCAATAAAGAAATATTACGTTTGAATAATGAATATCAAGGTGCTGTTGCAAGTGAACTTTTGAGTATTTTGGCCCAAATGAGATTGTATTCTAATATAAGAAAACAAGAGATGACAAGGTTAGCTCAAGAAGATCCAGAAGCATTTTTAGCTTTAGTCTTTTCTTCAGAAGAAAAAGATACTTTACCATTAGAGATAAGGGATCTTACTGAACGAATAGTTACAATTACTGGAAAAATAGAAGTTTTACATGTAGATGATTTTGATGATATAAGTAATTCACGATTCTATTATTTTTTGGTAGTAGACGGAAGGAGATTACAATTTTATCCTACTAAATTTTTACCTATTCGTTCTGGGGCAGTTGTAAAAGTTCAGGGATACCAGTTAGAGAATATAGTTGTAGCTGATAAAGATGCAGTTTCTCTTGTTGCTGGTGCTCCAGGTGTTGACTCTATTGGCGAACAAAAGACGTTGGTATTTCTTATTGATTTTCCAGATTCTGGTCCAAGGCCCTTTACAATAGAACAAGCTCATGATATTATCTTTAATAGACAATTTCAGAAATTTTACCACGAGCAAAGTTACAATAATGTTTTCTTTAGTGGTGATGTCTATGGTTGGTTTACTTTTGATGGTGGCGACGGCTGTGGTGTTATCGAGGATAAAATTGATGATTTAATATTGGCTAATAATATTAATATTGATAATTATGAAAGAATAGTGATTTTACCAAATCATCCTAGTGCAACAGGAGGATGCTCTTATGTAGGTAAAATAGAGTTAGATGTTAATGGAATAAAATACAATAAGTCTATAGCATGGATTGGAAATGTATTTAATTATAATGAACCCTCACTTTGGGGAGAACAACCTTTTGAGTGGACTAATCTTGACCTTTTACTTAGTCATGAGTTAGGTCATAGTCTTGGAGTTTTGCATGCTAATGGATGGGACTGTGGTGATCAAACTCTTCTTGGAGATTGTAGGCATTTGGAGTATAAAAATCCTTTTGATACGATGGGTACTCGCCCGGATACATTTTCATTGCATTTTAATGCTTATTATAAGGAATTTTTGGGTTGGATACCTACTGAAGAAACAGTTATCATTACCAAATCTGGAAGATATGTTATTAATCCTCTTGAATTAGACTCTGCTAAGAAACTTGCCAAGATTCAATTCTTACAGTATCCTCAGATTTTGTTTTATTTAGAATACAGAAAGGCTCTTGGATTTGATAGTAATTTAAATAGAGAAGATATTCTGTCGAATCAATTTGGCTTATTAGTTAACAAACATGTTTTTGATTCAGTACAATTTCGGCGGTATGGTGAAGGAAACTATCCTCGTCTTTTGGATATGAGTCCTACATTTCGTGAGTGGGGAGAAGATATTAAAGCAGCTACTATTAATGTAGGAATAGAACCATTTTCAAGCGTTGAAGATGGCATTACCATAGGTCCTGTTATTAGTACAAGTGATTCTGATGTAACTTTTGATGCTATGATAGGCCAACCAGTATGTGTCAGAAGAGAACCAATAATAGAATTAGATAAAGACTTAACTATTGCTCTTGGTGGTTCTGCAAATTATAGGATAGGAATTAGTAATCAGGATTCTATTATTTGTGAGCCTTTAAACTTTAGTATTAATATTATCTATCCGAAGGAGTGGGGGCTTTCAGTAGATCAAAGATATGGTTATATAAATCCTGGTGAAAGATGGTCAGGCACATTTATATTAAACATTCCTTCTAATATTTCTTTAGGTAATTATACTATTCAACTAGAGATTATTAACATTGATACTGGGGGTATTATTATTAAAAATACTAATGTTACAGTTGTATCTCCACCAATTATTTTACAGGTCATACCAGAAACAGGAACTGTTGGAACTTTAATTAGAATAGTAGGCACTGGATTCTCAACTAATAAAAATGAAATTTTATTAAGTGGAACTAATGTTTATAGAAAGGCTTCTGTTAATGGGGTTATTTATGGGGATTATATAATGCTGGTATTAGAAGTGCCTTCTAAAGTTTTTAGTTTTGAATGTGATTGTTTTATTCCTACTCCAGCTGGTACTTATAATTTAATGGTTACTTCTTATGGTGCTGGTAGTAATTTATTTAATTTTTTAATTATAGATAGAGGATGTGGTATTGACGCTGTTGTTAATGATGATAATACTTGTACAGCCTATATTAGTGATGTTAATAATGATGGTTATATTTTTGTGGAGAATACTGGTATGACTAGATTTGAAAACACTGATGAGATTATTATTGAGAAAGTTTCTTCTAATCCATATAATTTTGGATATGTAGAATGGAATGTAAGTAAAATTCCTTCTTATGGGCGAGTGTCTAAGGTTTCATTTAGATATAATGGATTATTAGATACTTCTGGTGGAGCAACTATTAGGCATCTTCCTGTTACTTCTCCTGTTTCAGAAGTTAGTAATGATATTATTCTTGATTCTGCCATTAGAGGAACAAGAATTTCAAATATAGGGGATTGGGATTTTGTTAAGTTTGGAGTTAATACTATAGATTTAACTTCTGAAGCTATAGATCTTGTTCAATTACATAAAGATAATGTGGGATTATTTGCAGTTGCAATGTTTATTGAAGGGGCGCTAACTACAACTACAAAAATAAGTTCATCAGAAGCAGGTGGAATTAATATACCAACGATTGTAGTAAATTATACTGTTCCACAGGAATGTGGTAATTACATTATTGAATTGGGTGAAGAATGTGATGATGGAAATTTAATTAATGGAGATGGGTGTAGTATAAATTGTAAATTAGAGTGTACTCTACAAAGTGCTTTTTGGGATGGATATAGAGTGGCAGAGGGGCAGTTGGTGAACCTAACAGTATCTGGATCTACAGGGTGCGCTTCAAAATCAATTAGTTTTCAGGTATTTGAAGATGATATTTTACAAGATGAACCAGCCAATAATAATCCGCCATCTACTGTATTTAATGTGGATAGAAAGGCTAAATCTCAATGGATTGCAGAGAGACCATATGACGGGGGAGATCCGGAATTTTATTTTATAGCCACATTAGATGAAGATCCAAGTATATCTATCCAAAGTGATTTATTAACTGTTATTGCAAATATAGTAGATGTTATTGGTTGGATAAATACTTATAGAGCTATTGCAAATCAAGAAAATCCAATTATAGCAACTATTAATAATAATGGTGCACAAGATGCATCAGATGTGATTGCTAGATTTTATACTCTTGACAGAGAATGGAATGGAAGTGATTACATAGAAACCAACTTGCAATTAATTGATGAAGAATTTGTTGGATCATTAATATCTAATGAGTATAGGGATATTACATTCACATGGATACCTACACAATCAGGATATCAAAATGTTAAATTAGAAATAGAAGCTCCAGGAGATGGAAATCTAGAAAATAATGTTGCTTATAATAATATAAATGTGGTAATTGATGCACCTGATCTAAGTGGATATGTATTAACTAAGTTTGTATTTGTTAATCAAAGAAATACTGTGGTAGCATTACTATCCAATTATGGTGTTAGGGAGAATACAGGCGGACAGATAAAATTATATAAAAGAAGTGAAAGGTTTATCTGGAATGGAAGTGCTTGGATTGAAGATCTTACACTTATAGGGAGGAATCTAATAGGATTTATGCTTCCTGACGAATCTAAAGAAATTAATTTCACATGGATACCAACAGAATTAGGGTGGCAAAATCTTAAATTAATTATAGAAAACCCATATGATGGAAATCTAGAAAATAATGTTGCTTATAATAATATACAGGTAGTTACTGGAATATGTGAGTATTATATGATTGTTAATAATAATGTTACTGTTGATAAAAAAGTGATTAAATTAATGTATGCATCAGATGAAAGCATTCTTATTAATGTTAATGGGTATATAGCTGCTCCTATTTATAAGGGAGATACTAGAAATTTACTATGCGGAGAAAGTTATGATAAATGTAATGTTACAATAACTAATGTAAATTCTAGTTATGGATATGCAAATGTAAAAATTATTGGTATAAATTGTGGTACAATATGCGGAAATGCTGTTATTGAAGAAGGTGAAAGATGCGAATTGGGAAATACTTTGCAATGTACTATTAATGGATATCCAGGAACTAGGATATGTAATAATAAATGCAGTAGATATAATGAATGTACTACTAGTTTATATTGTGGAGATGGGAGATGTAATGGAGCTGAGAAATGTGATTATTGTGTAATTGATTGTGGAAGATGTAAAGCTGGACCAACAATAGGATGTGGTAATGGAATTTGTGAAGAAGGAGAATTAAAATCTTGTATTTCAGACTGTATAGCTTAAATTTATTAAATTCTATATTATTTATTTTGTAAATGAAATAACTAGTTTGTATAGCATATAAACAACAAATATCCAAGTTATAAATGTTTTAATTCCTATTAGTAATACAAATATGTATAGTGCTGTTATAATATCTATTATAGAGAAAGGGTCATCTATAAATATTGTTCCTTTAATTATTAGATAAACTATAGAGAAAATAGCTAAGTTTTCAAAAAAACCAAATTGAAGGGAGATTAAGTTAATAGCTACAACAAGATCTAATATGTTTAATATCCAAAGTAACATTTTCAGTAAAAAGTAAAAAGGAGGTTTTTAAATATTATCAAGAACAACCTATGGAATTACCGCAATTTAGACATTTATAGCATGAACCGTTTCTTATTGTAGTATGGCCGCATGTATCGCATAAAGGAGCATCTCCGAGCATGTCGCCAAGCTGTTTCTCTTTTTCATTTAAATTTTCATTAGGTAGTTTTAATTGTAATTCCCCTTTTGATGTTTCTTTAGTTAATTGTGGTAATGGCTGTTCATTTTTTCTGATATTTGAAGGAGGTACATGTACAAACTCTGTTCTTTCTAAATATTCCATTCCCAAGACTCGGAAAACAAAATCAATTACTGATGTTGCTGATTTTATATTTGGATGGTCTGTTAGACCTGATGGTTCAAATCTTGTAAAGGTGAACATATCTACATATTCTTCTAATGGAACGCCGTATTTTAAGCCCATAGATACTGCAATTGCAAAACAATTCATTAAACTTCTGTAAGATGATCCTGCTTTGTGCATATCTATAAAGAGTTCTCCAATTTTTCCATCTGGATACTCTCCAGTTCTAATAAAAACTTTGTTGCCACTTATTTTTGAACTTATTGTTAATCCTGTTCTTTTATAAGGTAGTTTTATTTCCATTCCTCTTTGCAAGATAGTTGTTTTTACTTCTTCTAGTTTGGTATTTAATGGTTGAGATAGTTTACAACCATCTCTGTATAAGGCTATATCTTTTAATCCTAATTTCCAGGCTTCGAAATAAATCTGTTCTATGTCTTCTACTGTTGCTTCATTTGGTAAATTTACTGTTTTGCTGATTGCTCCACTAATAAATGGTTGAACTGCTGCCATTATTTTTACATGACCCATAGGTTGAATGAATCTTTCTCCACCTGTATTTTTATTTGCACAATCAAAAATAGGAAGATGTTCTTTCTTTATATGAGGGGCATTTTCAATGTTACCATTTTCAAGAATATAATCTAAAATTTCTTTTCTATCTATTTCATCATAACCAAGCTTTTTTAAGGCTCTTTCAATAGACTGATTTACTATCTTGAAATACCCTCCGCCGGCTAGTTTTTTCCATTTGATTAATGAGAATTCTGGTTCTATACCTGTGGTGTCACAGCTCATGAGGAGACCTATTGTGTTATGGCTTATAAAACCATTAGCAGTATATGTCATATTTTCTGGAACTGAAAGGTCGTATGTTGGTCGTATTCTGCTATCTGTGTTGCTTTCTATTTTATCATAGAAGAACTGAAGTGCTCTGAGTAATTGTGGATTGTGTGTATCTTGATATATTTGGATAACTCTTTCCCTCGGAATAGCTCCTTGTCTCTTAAGTATTTGTAACGCCGATCTTCTATATTGATTTCCTATTGGTATAACTTCATTTACTAATCCTTCTGATAAATATATATAATCTCTATTTTCACTTTGTGAACTTCTTAATAAAAATATGTTTGTTGTTTTTCTATTCCCGATAAATCCTATTTCTTCTATAAATTGGGCATTGTAGGAGACATTTTTTAATCTTAATACGTATAATTCAGATTGACCCCAACCAGATATGTCAATCTTTGTTTTTGTAGGGTAGCCTAATGCTAGAAGTAATGTTTTGATTTCTTGTGAAAACTCTTTGTTTGCCGTTGAAATAGTGGGATTTCCTTTTATTACTGTGCCATCCGCTTCAAATAATCCTCTTAAGAAGGCAGAATAGATTTTTTTATCGTTTGTATGAAGTATTGCATTCGGGATGTAAGGGCTGTAACCTTTACCTTTATGATCTTTTGTTGGCTTTAGTTTTGAAAATTCACACGCATCCCACCAAATTGCTAACGGAACTGAGTTGACTGCTACTTCTTTGTATCCTTGCCTTTGAGTAACCTTTACATTTAAATTGAATACTTTTCTTATTAATTCTCTTAAATGCTCAACTACATCTGCGTCTTCATTAGAAACGCAGAATCTTAATCCTTTACTATGTAAACTACCATCACCCATGAAATAGCCTATTAATTCAGATAGGGTTTCTGTCATCTTCTTAGGTATATTTAGTTCAAAGTCACAATTCCAATGTAATTCTGGTTTAAGCGGTAATAAAACTTCTTGAGGTTTCCCAAATATGGTATTCATTGCTAATGGGATTATATCATTTTCTTGTATTTCCGATAATTTTTTCCATATTAGTTCTTTAGTATCTGGATCTAAAACTTTTATTCTATGTTCTTCAGTTCCTTGGATTTCGTATCCTGATAAGGTTCTAATTTTTCTAGTTTTAGCTATGCCATTTATGTAGAATTTAGTGGCTTTTTTTGGTCCCTGATCTGTCATTATATGAAATGATGTGTCTTGCCATTGATCTCCCTTCGTATTTCCTAGATTTTTTAATCTAACTAGCCCTTTTTCTGTAGATATCAATGAATTTCCAATTAAGCAACCGGTCGGCGCGATCACACTGGCTTGAGCATTTTTATAACCATATTTTTCTCCCAAATCTACTACTTTATCCCATTCTTCTCTCGTTGCTTCTAAAAGATAAGAAGGGCAATAGCGTACATCAATTTTGTAAGCTGCATCTCTGTGTTGATTCATAACTTTTAACATTGGTTCTCTATTTTCTTCAAATCTTTCAAATGGTCCCCTTATTGATGCAATTTCTGCAGATATTGTGTATGCTGTGCCTGTTAATATAGCTGAGATTGCTGCTGCAATTGCTCTTCCTTTTTCAGAATCATATGGAATTCCTTCTACCATTAGTAATGTGCCTAAGTTTGCATAACCTAGGCCAATAGTTCTGAATTCATGACTTCTTTGAGTTATTGATTTCGTAGGATAGGATGAAAAATCTACTAAAATTTCTTGTGCTATAAAAAATATTTTACATGCATGTTTAAATCTTTCTATATCAAATGTTCCATCTTCATTTAGAAATTTCATTAAATTAATACTTGCAAGATTACATGCTGTATTATCTATGAAGACATACTCCGCGCAGGGATTAGTTGAATGTATTGGTTCAGTATTTGAACATGTATGCCATTTGTTCATTGTATCATAAAACATTACTCCAGGGTCTGCGCATCTCCAAGCTGCTTTTGCGATCATCTTCATTAGATCACGAGCTTTGTATGTTTTCCTTATTTTTTTAGTAGTTCTTTCTATTGTGGACCATTCCCCATTTTCTATTACTGCTTGCATAAATTTATCTGCAATCATTACCGAATTATTAGAATTTTGGCCTGAAACTGTTGCATAAGCTTCTCCATTAAAATCAGATGAATAACCAGCAGCGATTAATGCTTGTATCTTTTCTTCTTCTTTAACTTTCCACATTATATAATCTTCTATTTCTGGGTGATCCATATTTAGGACTACCATCTTTGCAGCTCTCCTTGTGATGCCTCCAGATTTAACTGCTGCAGCACTTCGATCTAATATTTTTAAATATGACATTAAACCTGAGGATTTACCGCCGCCTGATAATGGTTCACCTATGCCTCTTAGAGAGGAGAAGTCAGAACCAGTACCTGAACCAAATTTAAACAGTTTAGATTCATTAGTTATTAATTCGTAAATAGAATCTAATGAATCTTCAATTTTTTGAATAAAGCATGCAGAAGATTGTGGGTGAGAATAAGAATCTTGACATTCTTCTACTTCATTTGTTTTTAGATTGTAGAAATAGGTCCCAGGTTTATTGCCCTTTATGTTATACTTATGGAATAAACCACAATTAAACCAAACTGGAGAATTAAATGCGCCTATTTGTGATGTTAACATATATGTTAACTCATCTTCAAATGCTTGTGCATCTTCTTTTGAGGCAAAATAATTATTTTCTTCACCGAATTGTCTGATTGTGTGAGAAACTCTAGTCATCATTTGTCTAATACTAGTTTCACGACCTTCTGGTGTCGGTACTTGGGCTCTTTTGAAATATTTTGATGCAGCTATATCGATAGCAAGTTGAGACCATGATTCTGGTGCTTCTATATTAGACATCTCAAAAACTATATTCCCATTAGGTTCTGTTATTTTGGAATCAGAGATTTTCCATTTGAACATTTCTAATGGATTTATATTTGGTTTTGTGTATATTCTTTTTATTCTTAATCCTTCTTTGGTAATGATTCTCATTGACATTTATTTCACCTCTTTTTTGTTAATATTTTTACTTCCTCGATGAATGATAAAGGATCCTCGAATTCATGATAAACAGATGCAAATCTTATATAAGCGATTTTATCTAAAAATTTTAATTTTTTCATAACTAAACTTCCAATAATACTCGTTGGTATTTCTGAAGTATTTTTGTTTCTTAAAGTTGCTTCGATATTATCAAGTACTTGTTCAATTTGCTCTCTGGATATTGGCCTTTTTTCTGTAGCTTTTAAAATACCAGATTTTAATTTTTCTCTAGAAAATTTTTCTCTTCTATTATCTTTTTTTATAACTACTAGGTCTGTTTCTATTCTTTCATATGTTGTAAAACGTTTTTTGCATCTTAAACATTCGCGCCTTCTTCTAGTTACTATATTATCTTCAGTTTCTCTTTTGTCCATTACTTTAGTATTTTCAGTGTAACAATAAGGGCATTTGATGTTTATCACCTCTAGTTACCATTGTTGAATAAATACAATATATTGTATCCTTTTTAAAAATAACCACAATAAGTAGTATACTGATTTGTATTGATATATAAATATTCTTATTCTTTATCTTCTATAATGGTTACATTATTAACAGAAATACGATTTGGAAAGAAATTTAAAGTTGAGAGATAATAAAACATCAATGAAGAGGTGGATATTTTTAATTATACTTGTATTGCCTATAGTTTATGCTGAAAACTATGATAAATATAAGGGTTTAACTTTAGAATTTGAAATAAAATCTAGTTTAGAAGTAATACAGCAGAATGATGCATTATTGGACTATATACTTGCTGATTTAAAATTAGTTCCTTTTGAGAATGAAAATCAGAAGATACTAAATTTAGAACTATATTCTAATCCGGAAGCTGAAATTAAAGAAGAGACTTCAATTAAATATTTGTGGAAAAAATTAAATAATAAATATATATTTGGATTAAAATCAAGAATAAAAACTAGTAATGATATTATTAAAATTAAGGATAAAATAAGATTTCCTTATAATCTTAAAGGTGAATTTGGTGAGTATATTTTTCCTTCTGAATTTATTGATATAAATGAAAATATTAAAAATCAAGCAATTAGTGTTGTTGATGATGAGACTGATTATTATAAAGTTGTTTTTAAGATAGCAAATTGGGTTAAAACAAATATAGAATATGATTTAAATACTATAACTGCAAAAGCTGTTAAGAAATCAAGTTGGGTTTTGGAAAATAGACAAGGTGTATGTGATGAGATAACAAATTTGTTTATTTCTATGTTGAGAAGCGTCGGCATTCCTGCTAGGTTTGTTACAGGGGTGGTTTATACTAATCTTGGGGATAAATGGGAGAACCACGGCTGGGCGGAAGTTTATTTTCCAGAATTCGGGTGGCTGCCTTGGGATGTCACATTTGGTCAATTTGGTTGGATTGATCCAAGTCATATTAAATTAAATGATGCAGCGGACTCTGGGGAGAGCAGTGTCGATTATAAGTGGAGGAGTAATAATATTGATGTTAAAGCAGAAGAATTGGAGCTTAGAACTATGTTATTTGAAAAGGGAGAAGAAGCTGAGTCGCTAGCTAAATTGCAAATAACGCCTGTAGAAGAGAAAATAGGGTTTGGGAGCTATTTACCCATAGGAGTTACGATTGAAAATTTAAATGATTATTATTTAAGTGACACTATAATAATAATAAAAGGGCCGACGATTAAGAATAATGTAAAACATATCTTGCTTAAACCACATGAAATAAAAAGCATATATTGGATCTCAAAAATTCCAGAAGACTTGGCAGATAATTCTGTTTATACATCTATTTTAGAAGTAAAGGACTCATTTTCTTCTATAAGTAGAACAGAGGTATATTATACTAAAAATGGAAGGGCAATGGATATTAATGAAGCGAGTAATTTGGTGAGTAAATTTAGTGAGAGGGAGGAAAAGGAGGTATTTAGTGATGTTAGTATAAAATGTAGTTATGAAAATAAGGAATATTATTCTGATGAGGATATAGAAGTTAATTGTAATGTAAAAAATTTTGGAACTAAAAATTTAAGAAATTTTAATTTTTGTTTAAATTCTGAATGTTTTATTGATAATTTAAATATTGGAGAAAGTAAAACATTTACTTATATAATTAAAGCTAGAGAAAGTGCTTTGTTTGTAGTCGAGGATGATAAATTTATTAAAAAAGAAAATTTGGAGTTTTCTATAATAAAAATACCCAATATTTATATTTCTGAGATAAGCCCTAGTGAAGTAGATTATAATACTAATGCTGAAATTAGTTTTTTTATAAATTCAGAATTTGAAGTGAAAAATGTTGTAATATTTGTTGATAGTATAGGAGAAATAAAAATTGGTAACTTAATTGGAAGAAAATTAGTAACTTTGGATATTAACTCTAGAAAATTAGTTTCCGGATTAAATTTAGATATTAATTATGAAGATTTAGAAGGTAATAAGTTTAGTGATAAAAAAAGTTATCCTGTAATTGTAAAAAAGATACCACTTAGGGCTGAATTATGGAGATCATTGAAGAATTTTTTTAATTAAAAAATAATTTAAATAGTCTACTAATGGTTGTTACGTAATATTGTAGAGAATATATATTTTTTAGAATAGTCGTAATATATATATATCTCTTTTGATTAATTTAAATTATTAAAAGAGGTGTATAAATTTGAAGGATAAAGATTCTTTATTATTAATATTAGTTATAATTATTTTATTAAGTTTAACATTTATTGGTAATATCATATCTGGTAAATCTATATTTGGTATAATAGGTGAAGGTTTTAATATAAATAATGTTAAACAAGGATCTAGTAATTCTTTATTAATAACTATTGAAAATTTAGGCGAGCTTAGTTATCCAGGATTTAAAGTAATTGCAGAAGGTACTATAAAAATGGGAGAATATAATTTATTAGAAAGTTTATTAGGATTTGAGATTAAAACTTTTGATGTAGTATTTAAGGAAGATCTAGGTATTGTTAATAAAATAAGTGTTTATGCTTGTAAGGATGTAAATTGTGATAAAGCTGATATATTAATGAAGGATGAATATCTTGTAGAAGATGGGATCGAGGTTTATAGTGTATCGGAAAAACCTATAGAATCAATTGCAGAAACGGAAATTCAACCTGTTTTAGAGCAACTCACCCAAGATTTCTATACTCGCTATGGAGAAATTTCAGATTTAGTTACTTTGGAAGGAACTTCTGAAGTCCTTCATGCAGACGATTTTGAAAATAAAAAAGCATATTATTGGTATTATATTAGACTATCAGATGGCACAAAATATGAACTTATTTTTCCTTCTGGAGAAAATCTAGGTTTGATTTCTGGCAGAACAATCAGAGTAACAGGAAAATTGACAGGCTCGGTTGCTTCATCTGGTTTTGAAACATTCAATGTTGAAAACCTGGAAATTTTGGACGAGGGCTCTGTCGCAGGCGAAGAAAACCCAAACTTGGGAGAGCAAAGAACTGCTGTTGTTCTAATAAATTTTGCTAATCTGCCTTATCAACCATTCAATCCAATAGAAGTTCAGAATATAATATTTAATTCAACTGATACAAATTCAGCAACATCTATAATTAACGAGATGTCATATGGAAAAACCAGATTAATAGGCGAAGTATATGGATGGTATACGTTGCCTATCAATGTGACTGATCCCATGGCAAAAAATTTCGACTATATAAAAAATGCTGCAATAAACTTCATTGACCCATTAATTAATTTTAATGATTACAAACGTCTGATAATACTCGAAATAATAAATGCTCCAATTGGAGGCCAATCTACATCGGGATTAAATGAGGTTGTAACGAATGATGGACGATTAATGATTAGTACAATCGTGATGCGATATAACGAACCAGGTGGTATTGATGGGGTCTTGCTTCATGAACTAGGACATAGTTTTGGCTTATTACATGCTAATGATTTAGAATGTGGAAATTTTGTTGTTGGGGCAACTAACTGTGAACCGATAGAATACGGGGATAACTTTGATACAATGGGGCAAGGAACGGCGCATTATAATGCAATTTACAAAAATCAATTGGGTTGGCTTGACTCCTCTAAAATTGTTGAACTGCAAGACGGTAAATACTATATTGAACCACTACAAACAATATCAAACGGGATTAAGGCTGTAAAATCCTCTGATTCTGGAATATATATAGAATATAGAAAACCCGTAGGATATGAATTCTATAATTATCAAAACTTAAAAAACCGCACAGGTGGCCCATATGAAGGAGTATTTATACACAAAAGAATTTCTTCAATACAAAGTGGACTTTTGGATACTTCTCCACACATATCTTCAGAAGAAAATCCCCAATGGCAAGATTCTCAAGATGTTGTATTAAGAATCGGACAAACATACAATGATGAGCAAGGGATTTTTTCTGTTACTGTTAATCAAGTAACGGAAAATTATGCAGAGATTGAAGTTGAAAAAAATCTAAATCTAACAACATTTAACGTATTAAATCAAACGCCACTATCGTTGTATATGATAACCTCAACTTGGAATTCAACAAGAAATTCTCCAAATGCTTCTCAAGCCTTCTATTCATATCCATTAATAAATAAATTCTATGGAGGAGTGGGAATATCAAGAATTTCGCTTCCTTTTTTTACGTCAATTCCAAAAAACTCTGAAATAATTTCTGCAAAATTAAAAATAGAACTAGAAAGAGCAGACGACATAATCAATCCAAACTCAAATGATTTTATAACTTTGATAAAAACAGATTTTCAGAATCCTCCACAAATGGTATTAGAAGATTTTGATAAATTTGGAGAGATCAATAAGCCAATTGAAGGAAGTAACCGGATTTATATAAATGCTTTGAATGTAACTAGAAAATACCCCTTGGATAATTTTAGTTATTTTGGTTATTATATAGAATTTAATTTAAATAGTGAAGGATTATCTTGGATTAATCAGAACGGATTAACTATGCTTGGACTTCGTGGAGGGGACGATGTTCTTGGTCCACTAAATGAAAGTGGGTATAGAAGATTGAGTTTGTTATTTGGAGGTGGGTCGTATATCTCGGGTGTAGAATATTCTTCTTATAATCTAAAACCAAAATTAGAAGTTATATATCGAATTCCTATTTGTCATGATGGTATTGTCGAAATAGGCGAGCAATGCGACGACGGAAACACAATAAACGGCGACGGCTGCAATTCACAATGCCAATTAGAAACGTCTTCTCCATTGCCAGAGAAAAACCCAATAAAGAAAAACCGTTATATTTCATTCATTCCTTCTAATTCTGGAAAGCAAACAGCATTGAGAGTTAAACTTGCTGACCTTCCAGATAAATTTGCGCAATTTGAAGGGCAATACAGATGGGTTGGAAATACGAAAAATATCAGTGAATTGGGAGGAACTGCTCAATCAAACAATCCTCCTAATTTCAGGGCAGCAAAATTAGAATGCTCTCCGGTTTATCTTGATTTTGGAAGTTTAGGATTGATTAATGCTTATGGCACTGAAATAATTCCGAATTCAACCTATGAAGTTCAAACCTATGATTTGGCATGCGGGAATATTAATGATAACAATTGCTATTCAGCTCCTTTGACAATAAGCACAAGCAGATGGGGAGATATTGTTGGGCCATTTGTTAACCGTGCATGGAGTGCGCCAGACGGAAGAGTTGATATAGCTAGTGATGTTAGTGCAACATTAGATAAGTTTAGAAATGGTGCAACAGCGCCAATAAAGACAAGAGCAGATGTTGAGCCAATGGAACTTGACCATAAAATACAAATTATGGATACAACCAGAGTTTTAGATGCATTTAGAGGCTTTCAATATCCTTTCAATATAAATCAGACATGCGGGAGTTCGGCTCTTGCTGGTATTGGGGCGGCAGTGGCGACGAGCAATAGTTGAGGAGCGGTTTGCGGAAATGGGAAATGTGAAGAAGGAGAGTTGACAAGTTGCATACAGGATTGTGGAGGATGATATTACATCATTAATTTTTTTAGAGGAATGGCAGGAATAGGAGTGAAAAGAATTATTTTTGTAGAAGTCTTATCATTATAAGTACCTTATTATCTATAAAATATATTGAGTTTTAACTAAGTTATTACTTAAATAATAGAAAGATTTATAAAGTTATCTTGCACTATTTTGTTATGAGATATATAAAGAGAGATATAGAAAGTGATATCTTTAAATGGGTAGACGAGAGAGAGATTATAGCGATAAGAGGGCCAAGACAATGTGGCAAAACAACGCTTAGTAATAAAATAAGAACAACGCTTATTGAAAAAGGAGTTAAAAATGAGAGC
>CAZPBI010000014.1:0-16868 GCA_964584825.1 Candidatus Woesearchaeota archaeon | reverse complement strand
CAACTCTTTTTAGCCAATTAGCAAATAATGACCTGCAATTATAGAGTTCTCTTATCTCATCTTGTTTCATAGGAAAAATAGAAGTCTCAAAACTATATAAATATTACGCCCCATTTAATAAGTCTACGCCCGCACCGAGAATTGAACTCGGGTCTCGGCCTTTCTACTCTTCTTTTCCAAGGTTTTCTTTTCCAAAGAAAAGCTTAACGACAGGGCCGTGTCTTAACCACTTGACTATACGGGCCTACAAATCATTAAACCCTTTGTTTTATTTATAAAGATTATTATTAAGAATTTGCGTACGATATCTTAGGGTTGTATTGGGAGGGCAATAACCAAACTTTTCCCAAATTTTAATTTTAGAAAGGTGTTTCTCATTTCTGAAGTTTATATTTTTTAGCCATGTCTTTAAATTTTTAGTACCAAGATATGTAAACTATATTGTTTATAGATTTTATCATTAATACGTGTGTTTACACTATAAACGTTTACTTTGATTCCAAACTCATTAATGAGAGATTTAATTTCCAATACAAATCCAAGGTCAGAAAAGGCAGCCGAAATCTGAGGATAAGTATAATTCTTTCTAGATTTTTCCTTACGGAAACTAATTGAAAAATCAGTATCACTCAATCCTCTTAAAAAAGCAGCCTTTATTTTATTTTTTCCTTTTTTAATTAAGTCAGGTATTCTAGGGTATGTTTTAGGACCTGGATCCAAGCCGCACAAAATTAATTTTTCAATAAAGCTTTTTGATTTTAATAATAGGTAAGTGACATTTTTATTTTTCTGTCCATATATTTTTGGTTCAATTTCAAATCTATTAAAAAGATTTATCAAATAATCAATATAAAATAGATCCTCTGTGCTATTCTGAGCGATTACAATACCACTTCCATTCTTTTTTCTTTTAACATAAAAATAGTCATCTCCTATAATAATGTCTATAAATTCAGCCAAATCTTCGTTGAGCTCCGACATAATCGTAAGAAGCATTTAGCATTTATATACTCTATGCGCAGTTGTCATGTAACATTATACTATAGTATATACATCTTGCTTTTGAGTTTAAATAATCTATAGCCCTATATTTTAAACTTAAAAATTTAGCAGTTATCAACTTTCAAATTTCATATTTCTTCTTTCTGTAATTGCCACTTTAAAAAAAATCCCGCCCCCCGGATTTGAATTTCCCGGAACAACATATATTCCTCCAGGATCCTTTCGGGATCAGCTAACTATTTTTCATCCTCAGTCTAATGACGCAGTCAAATAGTGATTACCTACAGCCGAATGCTCCACCAGTTGAGCTAGAGCGGGATATTAAAATTTAATTTAGGAGTATTTTTAAATATTATTATTCAACTACTAATCAAATAATTCACCCAGTAATCTTAATAAACAAAATTTACCATCTATAAACTAATCTGTTAGATCTCACATTCACAATTCGTTTCTTGCTTCCATAATATTGTGCAATAGCAGATGGCAATTCTAATCTACCAACCAATGGCAATTTAAATTTAATTTTATAGGTAATAACTCTTTCATCACCAGGGTCAAATTTAGCAAGTTCCCACACCATTCTCATTCCACTATGCCCTTCCTCAATTTTCACCGGTTTCAATGTTCCGAAATCTGTATCTGGTTTTATAAATCTAGGCAAGAGATCAATTACTTTTATATTATACATCTCCCTATAAGTTCTATTAGTCAAAGTTAATAAAATCTTTAATTCAGTAATCCCTTCATCATCAGTCTCATGAACCTTAAATACTGATTTCATTATTCTAATATCTTTTCTGCCAAAATAAACAAAAATGCCAATAACTATTAATATCCCTACAATTAAAAAAAATGGAATTCTATAATCTGTTATTATCTCTATTCTATAAATATCACCTGGGGGTATATCAAAAACCCATTTGTACATTCTTTGTCCATCCTCGACAACTAATTCACCTTCCGGATTAGTTTCAGTAAATAAAATCTTAAAATAACTTATAGGATATTTAACTGTTTTAGTAACTTTTGTATTACCTTCATTTTCTCTCACTATTTCAACTGTATTAATAAGGAATCCTTTCCTTGTCTCTTCAGCTTCTTTTAAATCAGGATTTAACCCTAAATTAAACTTAAAACTCTTGCTTCCTTTTATTTTTCCTTCATCAAATAATCTAATAGTTAAAGTATACTCCCCCTGCTCGGTAATAGGGTCTATATTAAAATTTAATTTAATTTCCCTTTCATCCAGAGGATTTAAACTAAAATTACCTTCGGCATTAAATATTGAACTTGTATAAAATATATCAAGATTTTCGAATTTAATATTGGCATTATTTTTTAATTTAATTTTTAATATCTCATCTCTTCCAGGAATAATAATTTCTGGTATATTAACATTTATATCAACTACTTCTCTAGGTGAAATTACATATGAAGATAAACCAACCTTCGTCATCACATTCTTATTTGCTGTAGAAACAATCTTAACATCAGTGATATAATTCTTATCGGCAATTGCTGTTTCCAAAAACTTCACTTTTGCTTTAACCACTTTTTTTTGATTCGCTGGAATTTTTACAAGTGTTGGTGGTTCAAAAGTTACCTTTTCAACTACCTCAGAAAATGGAGATACTGCAAAATCATCTACCTCTAATTTAAAGGTATCCTCTCTGATTTGATTGTTTATTATTGTTATAAGAAAAGTAGCCTCCTCACCAGCAGGAACCGTTCTATCCTGTTTAGCAACAGTTGCTACAATACTAGCAGCGTTTACATTTATTAAAAAAATAACTAAAAAAAACATAAAAAAATAAATAATCCGAGTTTTCATACCTTTAATTTTCTATATTTCTATTTAAGCATTATTGTTAATACAAATAATATTAATTAAATTATTATAAAGTAGTAACAATAGAAAGATTTATACTAATTCAACTCTAATAATAGTAATAAACTAATATATTTCACTAATATGATTAATTTTTCTTAATCTAATAACATTATCCACAAAATTTTCAACCTTACTTTCGTGACTTACTAAGATTATTTGTTTCATATTTAATTCATTTAACACATTCCTTATTCTATCTACTTGAACTTCTGAAAATCCATCTGTAGGCTCATCCAATATTAATAAATCCTTGGTTTTTATTATACTAATTAATAAATTAATTACTTGATTTAATGCTAATCTATAAGCAAGAGCTGCAGCTGTCTTTTCACCCCCAGATAAATAAAAATAATCTATCATATGTCCATTCTGTTCAATAAGAGGAGTAAACTCATCATCCATACTTACTTTAATATTATCTTCCTCTATCAACATACTAAACCATTTCTGGAATAAAGAATTAAAATCATGATGAACTTTTAACAAGATCATTCTTTCGATTAAATCCATCATCTTTACAAAATGATCTTCTATCCAATTTTGTATATTAGTCCATTTTAACAATTCTTCTTTATCTTTAGTTTTATTTTCTATTTCAATATTTATTTCATTAATTTGATTTTGTAAGGCCCTTAATTCAGTTTCTAATGTATTCTTGCTAAGTTCGACATTTCTTTGTTTTTCAAGATATTTTTCCTTAATTTTATTCAAATTATCCAAATTTATTTCAACATCTTTTAAGTTTCCAATCTTATCAATAACAATCTTAGAATAATTTTTTAAATTTTTAATATCTGCATCAATTATATTATTTTCTTCTCTAATCTTATTTAACAATTTCTTCTTCTCTTCTAAGTACCCCTTCTTAATTTTTAATGACATCAACAAAGACTCTTGTTTTCTTAATTCATTCACCTCACTATTATAAATATTAACTCTTTTCTCAAAATTATCTATTTCTTTAATTAGAATATACCTTTCTTTATTCGCCTTACTTATCTTGTCATTCTCAGAATTTATTACTTCTTTTATATGTTCCTTAGTTACTTTTTGTTTACATAAAGGACAAAAATCTAGCTTACTTATATTATTCTTAATTTCCTCACTATTAACAATTCTATTATTTAATGCCCCCAGCTTGGAATTCTTTTCTATTATTTGTTTATTCAATTCATCTATAAATCTCAATTTCTCTTTAATCAAATTGATATCTGCCTTAATTTCTTGTTTTAATTCCTTATCTAAATCTACGATCTCTTTGGAAATTCCTTGAATCTGCAGCGCATTTTCATCTAATTTCCTTAATTTATGTTTTAAATCTAATTCTAAAATGTCCTTCTGTTTCTTAGCTTCATTTAATTCCTTAACTTTTTCATTAATATTTTTTATTTTCTCGTCTTCTTTTTTAATTAATATAACAATTTCATTAATCTCATTTTCTAATTTACCTATCTCTTTCATTAATAACTTAGATTTTTCCTCCTTTCCTCTTCTCAAATCAATTTTTTCATCCAAATCTGCAATTTTTCCAGCCAATTCTTTTCTTTTTCCTTTCAAATATTGAACGAAAATCTTAGAGTTATCCTTGATCCTCTTATATTTATCGACTCCGAATACCTTTCTTAATATTTCTAATCTGCTTTCTCTGTTAGTTACCAAAATATACTTCATTTCTTCCTGTGGAGTATAAACCGTATATCTATAAATAAGACTTTTATTCTTAGTTAAAAATTCTTTAGGATAATTTAATAATCCTAATATTCTATCTTTTAATTCTATAGGGCTTAAATATTCCTTAAAATCATTAATAACCAAATACCCAGGTTCTTGTACTATCGAATCGCCATTTCTTCTTAATGCCCTCTTTATAATCACTTTTTTATTTTCAATTTCAAATTCCACTTCAACAAAACCATGGTCAGTACCATTTCTTAATAAACTTCCACCAACTAAACTCCCTATCCTTAATCCGAATAAAGCAAAATCTAATGCTAATAAAACAGTCGATTTTCCACTACCTACATCACCAGCTAACAAAATACTTCCATTAGGGAAATTTATTTCTCGATTGAGATAACTCCTAATATTACCTAACTTAATCTTATTTATCTTCATTGATTATACTAAAAATTAATATTTTATATATTTTAAAATAAAACTAATCCTTATTTATATTTAAAATTTTCTTCGTAATTTATTATAGGAAAAGGCAGTATAAAAGCTTAGGGGTTATAGATTTCTGTTTGAGAATGGTGGGCAGCCCAAGCAAACCAAAAGTTTCTTACTGGAATGATCTGTTCATTGGTATCTTTATTTTTAAATATAATAGAACCCTTACTGTTGGTTATTTCTAAATTCATACCAGCAAAATTATCAGTTATTTTTTCATTTAAATACTTAAGGGGGTATGCTTTATATTTTCCATTAATTTCAATACCATATACTATCTCTTTTTCGTGAAGTCTGGCATCTTTATTATTGATTGGAAATATTATTCTTGAAGATGTTTCATAATCACTATATGGATATTTGGAATAATCCCTAATAAATCCTGTATCCATGGATAATACCTTGGTGTTGGGATAAAGTTCTTTCCAATCTTTCCACATTAGGGTGTCAATTGGCAATTGTTTAAGTCGCATTCCCACGAGTTCTCCAACAATAGCTTTACCACTTATTTGATTCCAATACGTTTCTGTTGGCCTGTCATACATCACTAAATCTGAGTTATATAATAAACCTGAGACTCCAAATTCTGCTGACTGGCCATTGATTGTTCTTTCAAAGGCAAGTGCAGATCCACACAAAGGACAGAAGGTTATAGCAACTGCCTGATTGCCAACAACGTCATTCACAATTTCATGCCAATTTAAAATCCTCTGAGGATAAGCTCTCTGTATACTATTTAAATTTATACCAAAAACAATATCCTCATCATTCAACCAATTATTAGCTTCGTCTGCACTTTCAAATTTAGGATTATCAATTGAAGGTATTCCATCTTTTCCAGGACCGCCAGAGAGTAATTCATCTAATGGCACAATATGTTTCACACCATTAGTAACTTGTATAACATCACCATATTCGGTTATCTCATCGGTTTTTGGAATACCAGAAACTTCAATTCCAACTTTCTCTTTTGCAATACTTCCTTGATTACTTTTACTACATCCACTAATAAATATTAAAAACAAAATTCCCAAAATTAAAACTATCTCATAAAATCTTTTGTATTTTTTCATTAATCTCATTTTCCAGTATCTGCCCGAATTTTTTATCTCGGATAATACCATTCTTATCTATAAAATATGTGGCTGGTTGTGTAAAAACTCCGTACAGATTCTTTACGACCGCATTTGGGTCTAATAATATAGGTATTGTAAACTTTCTTTCTTCAAACCACATTTTAGCTCGCTCACCATTTTCCTGTAAGTTAACAGCCAATATTTGAACTTCCCCCTTTTCATATTCTCTCTGAAAAATAGGCATCTCTTCCTCACATGGTCCACACCATGTGGCCCAAAAATTCAAAATAACTGATTTTTCATTTCTAAAGCTCGAAAGTTGTATTTCTTCTCCTTCAGGTGTTTTTAATTTAAAATCAGGAGCTAACTTTCCAATACCAGTACCTGTTACAAAAGATTCGTATATTATATCATTTTCTTCTTTTTGGTTCCATAATAAAAAAATCGCTATAATAATGATTATAATAACTGCACTAAATAATATTAATTTTATATGTTTCTTTTTTTTCACAGTTATAATTCATAATTTTTTATTAATAAATGTTATCTTTAAACTTACAACTTCTATCTTAGATGTTAGAGGACAAAGTTCTTGCAGGAAAGTAAGCATTTCTTTTTTATTTATCAACAGCATTAGATAGCTTATTTATGAATTGAGTTTAAGACAGAGAGCCTATCCTTAAAAACTTCTAATAGGTTGCTTATTATCCTATTTTCAAAATCATTATTAGTTTCGCCTTCACCTTTCTCAACAGCCAGTATCATACTCAATCTTTTACTTAATTCCTCCTCATTTTCAATTTCAAATTCACTTTTACTTTCTTTTAACACGCTGTTTTCAATTTCTTCCGCAGTATTACCTTTTACTTCTATTTCTTTAAACTCTCTACTTTTTAATTTACTTATATTTTTTAATATTATATAAGCACCTAAATCCTTACCTATATTATTAATATCTATATCAGAAATTTTTCCAGAAATAAGTTCCCCTTCTATTCTTAAGGTAACAATTTTATCTTTTAAATTTCTTTTTCTTAATTCTTTTTCGATGTAATTCTGCGCTACCTCAGAACTCATATCTGTCACATCTATAAATATAGATTCGACATCCTTTAATTTAATAGGAATTCTTCTTATATCCAGTTTATCATCTACTATACAAATACATCCATGTTTTAATTCCTCTAATTCTTTAAAATTATTAGGGAATAAAGGTCCTGGATAAACTATAACGCCATATCCTTCCTTCTTTATATCAAATAAATAATGTACATGTCCTCCGGCATAATAATCAAAATTTTTAGGCATGTTTGTATAAGATTCGCCTTTCACATTCATAAATTCATTGGGTTTAAATTCCTCTAGTATAGTATGAAACATAAAAATCTTAAATCCTTTTTCTTTTTCCAAATTACTTTTATCCAGAGAAGCATAATCTAACTTATCTAAACCAACTCTCCTTCCATACATTCCTGTAATTTTTACTCCGGTTTTATCTTCTGTAAATTCCAATCTATTTCCGTTTAATTTCATGACATTGGTAACTAAACCAGCTTTTTCTAAAACATCCAACATTGTTTTGCCAGAGGGAGAATAATCATGACTTCCTGGAATAACATAAATATCAATATCCTTATCTTTTAATAATCTAAAAACTTCAGCTGCTTTTTTAATATACTCAATTTGAGGTAAACTTGTGTTAAATAAATCGCCACAAATTAAAACAAAGGCAACATTTTCATTAATACATATTTCAATAGATTTTTCTAAACTTTTTAATCCCAATTCTTTTAATTCCTCTTCTCTCCATCCACCTACATGGCAATCCGCAAAATGTGCAAATTTCATAAAGTATATAAAAGCAACGTGTTTAATATTATTATCCATATGAAAAAGAATATTATGCAAAATAATATAGATCTAATTTAATAGATTGAGCTATGATAATTTTAAAGATAACTAAACCAAAATTATAGTGACGATGGACTTCATTTAATTTCCAAAACATCACCATTTCTTAATATATGCACAGTTTTACCAAATTCATAGCCTAAACTAACAGCAACATCAGCACAAGGTTTAACAACTTCATAATCTCCGTGTGCTGGGATTACATGTTTAGCATTTATCATTTTAATTAATTCTAAATTATCCTGAGAATGTGGGTGTCCACTAGCATGTACGTCTTTAAAAATCCTAACGCCCTTAGCTTTTAATTTTTTTTCTAATCTTTCCCTATCTTTTATATTTCTTTCCACCGGTATCGTCCTACATGCAAACACAACAAAATCTCCATCATTAAAATGATAAGCCAATTCTCCATTAGCTATTCTATTCAATACAGAATTTTTTTCTCCCTGATTACCTGTGCATACGATAAAATATTTACTAGGGTCTTTAGAAATTTCTTTTAATTTTTCTGCAATCTTTCTTCTATAAGCAACAATTTCTACATGATCGAAATTAACTAATTTGGCCTCTCTAGCTGCTTGTACATATCTATTCAAACTTCTACCTAAAAATACAACTTTCCTTCTCATCTTCATTCCACATTCAACCATACTTTTTAATCTTGCAATATGCGAAGAAAAAGTGGTTGCAATTATTCCTTTACCTTCATTATCCATATTTAGTAAAACATCTTGTAACATTTCCTTTGCAACCATCTCACTTGGAGTTTTTCCATCTATTTTACTATCCAAGCTATCTAAAATCAAACATCTAACATCTACGATATGCTTAATTCTTTCATAATCTGGTTTTTTCCCTAAAACAGGAGTATTGTCCAGTTTATAATCCAAACAATACACCACATTTCCATAATTTGTATTAATAACAACCATTACACATTGTAAAGTAGAATGTGTTATATTAATAAACTCGCCATAAATATCATTTGTTATTTTAAATCTGCTCCCTGCATTGATAACTATTAAATTATTCTTTATCTTTGTACCTTTATCCTTCATTATTTTTTTTAAAACATTAATTGTAAATGGTGTTCCAAAAATAGGTGCTTTATATTTATTAACCATATATGGCGTTCCGCCCAGATGATCTAAGTGACTATGACCTAAAATAATTGCTTTAACATTTTTTCTATAATCTTCTAATATAGTATCATCTGGTATAGCTCCTATCCTTCTTAAATCACTTGCGCTATAATGCTCTATTTCTTCATCGATATCTATAACAGCAGGCAAATAAACACCCATATCAAGAATTATAACTTCATTACCAACAACCAAAGCAGTCATATTTCTGCCAACTTCACTATATCCACCCACCGCTATAATCTTAAGCATATTACTCTACTCTAGTCTTACTAAATTTCTGTGCTCCATAAGCTAAAATACCTATAACTAATATATAAACTACTAAAACCATTATATGTTCATAGACACCCACTAACCCAGATTTAAATAACATTATCTTTTTCAAGATACCCTCACTAACAACAAAAGGATTAAAGTCTGCTACCCTTTTTAATGATTCCGGAAGTGTTTCTAGAGGCAAAATTGTACTAGAAAAAAATAAAAACAAGCTAGCTATACTTATAGTAGCTAACATAGCAGTTTCTTCAGATTTAAAAATATACCCTATAAATATACCTACTAAAACAAAAATAGATACAATAAAAATCAAAGCAATTATTAAACTACCTAATACCTGAATCAAACTACCTTTAAAAAATAAAAAAGCTACCCCGAATATAATAACTAATTGTAAAGTTAATATATAAACATTGGTGATAAAATGCCCTAACAAAAACATTCCATCTTTTACAGGAGTTATAAAATTTCTAAAAAACGCACTATTAGTCTTTTCACTTATAACCAGCCAACTACTTAATAATAAGCTTATTAGCATAATTATTAAAACAATCAAAGTAGGAAAAATAAAACTCAAATGTGTTTTCTCAGCAACAATCGGAGTTATATGAGTCTTAATTGGTGCAACAACAGTCTCAGCACTAGTCCCAGTAACAGTGTTTATATTTGTATTGATCCCACTTAATAAAACCTTCAATTCATTAACAGAATTTATATTAGATTCAATATTTGATTTAACATTATTAATATTTTCTACAGTTCCTTTAGTTACTAATTCTAAATTCTTCCCTAAAATCTCTGTATTATTTTTAATATTTGTTATTGTTTTAAATACCTCATTAAAAGAACTTTTACTTAAATTATTCTCACTAATAGAATCTTCTAATTTTTGACTTATTTTGCCCAGATCAATTGCCTTAACAAGATCTGGATCTACTGTACTTAATTCCTTACCTGTACTCTCAAGATTATTCAAAATTTCCTGATTTACTTCATTGACATTATCTAAATTATCCTTATTTTCATTTAACTTATCACCAGCATCTCTCAAAGTTCCTATAATAGAACTAGTAAGCTGCAAACTTATTTCAGAACTTTTACTAGATAATTTTGAAGTAACAGCATCAATAATTATCCACACTAAATTTACCCTAGATTGATCTACATGAAAGTTTAAAGGTTCATCAATACCAATTTCAAGATCATCAGGTATAACAACGCAAACATGTACTTGCGCAAATTTCAAACTATTTATACATTCTTCTTTAGATCCAAATTTCATAATAGAAAATTGTTGCCCCCCTAATCCATCCACAATTGAATTTGCTAAGTCAGTATATTTTCCAGAATATACCCCTATCCTTATATCATAAATATTTGATGTATTATATGCAGCACCTACCAATGCGATTATAATTAAAGGCCCGAGGATAACAATTAAAGATGAAGTTTTACTTCTTGATATTAATTTTATATTCTTCTTTATTATATTCCATAATACGCTAAAGAACATAAATTCTCTGTTTTTCTTTATTTCTTTCTTATCCCTTTTTATTATTTTTAACATTTTTAATTATATTTGAAAATACCTCACTTAAACTAGGTTTTCTTACATCAGCTAAAATCACTTTATCGCTATTCTTTTCTACCATACCCAATAACATCTTAAGCAATTTGGGTGATTTACCTCCTGCTGGTACATTGATAATTAGTTTATTATCCTTAACAATAGGTTTAAATGACCTTAATTTTCTGGTATACACATCATAATCCCCACTCTCTAAAACAAGATGTATTTCATCACCATAACCGTAAGCTTTTTTTAAATCATTAGAACTGCCAACTCTTAAAATTTTACCGTTTGATATAATAGCTATCTCGTCACATAAATATTCAGCTTCATCTAGTATATGTGTAGTAAAAATTACAGTAGTGCCTATTTTATTAATTTCCTTTATTAAATTCAATAACTGCGCTCTTAGATTAGGATCTAAATCTTCAGTAGGTTCATCCAAAATTAATACAGTAGGATCGTGTATTAATGCGCATGCTATATCCAATCTTCTCTGCATCCCTAAACTTAATTTACTTGCAACAACCCTTTTTGAATCATACAACTCAACTAAATCTAATGTATTATCAACATTAGCATTAAGAAACTCATTAGTTAACCCATATAATTTACCGAAAAATCTCACATTTTCTTCAACTGTTAAATCCCTATAAAATGAATTATCTTGCGTAGCAAAACCAAAATTTTTGTTAATAATCTTCATTTGTTTTCTGATATTTTCTCCATTAAATATTACAAATCCGCTTGTAGGTTTATAGAACCCTATGATTAATCTTAATATGGTAGTTTTACCACTTCCGCTTACGCCAATAATACCTAAAATTTTTCCAGGTTTAATCTCTAAATTTACCCCATCTAATACATTTTTTTTACCGAATAGTTTTCTAACATCATGTAATCTTATAGCACCAAATGTCTTTTTTGAAATATCTCTTTGTGCTAGAACTTGTTTCTTAATTTCTTTTCTACCAGTTTCACTACCCATTAGATTACTAAATAATCTTTCATATGGGGAAAAGACTCTAGTTTTCAACCTCTTATTTCCCCTGCCAGGTAATTTTAGCATTAATTTATATTAAATACACCTAATTTTTAAACATTTCTAACTATCCTGCTGAAAATAATCTCCAGCTAGCCACATATTTGAACCACATTAATCAAATATTCTAATATGGATATCTTCTTTATCTGATTTTACCATTTTACTACTTTAAAATAAGAAACAATATATAAACTTACCCAAAAATATTATAAATATGAATCTTACATAATTTTAATAAAAAGAGGTAAAATGGCAGTAGAAGTCTGGGTTTTAAATATACTAAAAATCATATTTATTATAATAGGTGGTCATGTTGCAATAACCAAAGTTGTTCCATTACTTAATGATTTTCTTTTAAGTTTTATAAAAGATAAAAAATCAGTAGATTCCTTTACCTCATTATTAGATATTTACATACTATCTATTGTAGGTTTAAAGATTGTTGAATATGTTCTAAATATTGATAACTTTGCTTTGAATTATTTAGAATCAATAAAACCTGGATTTGAAATACTAACACAATTATTTTCTTATCTTCAATGGATTTTACTAGCTTTGATTGTAGTAGTTGCTTTAAAAAATTATAAATCTTAATTTCTTTTTAATTCAACTATGTATTTAGCTTTTTTCTCTGGGACAGCAATACTAAATGGTTTTAAGTTAATCCTTCTATCAACAATATTTTTATCCTTGTCTAACCAATAAACATCAATAGGAAAAAACACAAAAAACATATGCACAATAGCACCAAATTTTGTTTCCTTATCTAAAACAAAAATTAAATTCTTAGGTTTAGAAAACATTAAACCTCTAAATTTCTTCCAAAAAGTTGTACAATATTTAGCATTTAATTTATCTATATCCATTATTCAAACATTTTAAATAAATTCTCTTCCTTTTCTTCTTTTTCTTTTTTGATAATTTCACTAATTCTTTTTAAAATCTTCCTTTTAGTCCTAAAAAATAATAAATAAATAAATAAAATAATACCAAAAATAATTAATATATAGTATAAAGCACTTAGGTCTACTAATTTTCTACTCCCTGTAATATAAACATTTTCAAATACTTTATCATCAACAGAAACATCATACTTACCAGTTTCAACCTCCCTTCCTAAATTAATTTCAATTTCATCCTCTGCTTTAATAATAGTCTCTTTAACTAAAGATTTTTCTAAATCATCACCTATTATTTTAATGTTAATAGGTTCTTTATAATCATTATTACCTATATTTTTAACAATTAAAATACTTCCATTTATGTCATATTCAACATCGGCTAAACCTTCAACTAAAAATTCTTTAACATCTTCTAAATTATTGCTAGTTAATTTAATCTTCCATACTCCGGATTTAGTTCCTTCTTGTAATTTAAAATTCGATTCTTCATTAGAATTTACATATATTTCATCTACTACTTCATTTTGAGGGTTGATTAATTCAACTGTAAGTTTTTCATTTAATAAATCCCCTCCCTGATCATAGAGAAGCGGTTCAAATAGAATTACGTCCCCGGGCAAATAAGTTTTTTTCTTAAATTCTAATTCAGCTTGATTAGAAACTGGTATAACTTCTAAATCTGTAATAGTTTCTCCCCTATTACCGAAAATATCAGTAACATAAACATTTATTTGATATTTTCCAGTTTTAATATTTTCTGGCACTTTAATTTTAACATCAAATACCCCATTGTTTATATTCCCATTATACATTTCATTACTAAAATTAATGTCTACATCACCCTCTTCTACTTTTTCTCTTGATACCATATTAGCTTCACCATATATATTAACAAAAGTTCCTGGTAAAATAGATTTTTTATTCACATCAGCGATAACAGAAATTTCATTTATTAACGTAAATTTTGCAACTTTTTCAAAAACAAATTTATTATTAAAGACATCGTTTACTTCTATATCTACAGAATAATCACCAGGAACATTGTCAGATGATATACGTATATATTTAAAATCTCCGTCTTTGACTTCGATTGTATCGGTAAAGAATATTTGCTCTCCTTGTATAAATAAGATAGTTGCAAGTCCGTTAAGGGGCAAATTATTTAATTTGCTAATTTTTCCTTCAATTTCAATTTGTTTACCTACCTGAATTAAATTATCTTTAATACTAAAATTTCCTATTAATTCATTTGTAATTTTAAATGTATTACTTTTTGTTTGATCTATGACTTTTGAATCATCTAATAAAGATATTATAATTTCACATTCTTTTTTACTTGGATTATATAATAACAAATTTTCGCTAAAATTTAATTTTTCTCCTCTCTTTACATAGTAAGATTTAATAAATAATGTAGTTACATCATCACAAACTAAATCAGTCTGAAATTTTATTAATTTATCTTTATCCAATAAAGCATAGCCTTCTAATTTTAATTTATCGCCCGAATTATAAACATTACTTTCTAAATCATTTAGCAAAATTATAGCATTTGCTGCAGGTATAATTAATATCAACAATATCCATATTTTCATGGCAACAAATGATGCTGAAATGGTTTATAAGATTTCTTAGGTTTTACATATATCAATCAAACATACTAAATAAATTATTTTCACTAATTTTATTTTCATCTGTCTTATAAGATGGGAAATTCTCTTCTTTTCTATTACTTTCTAAAACTAAATAACCTCTTTGATAAGTCTTTTTACTTATACTAGAATTTAATTCTCTCCTAATTACCCTATCCCTATCTTCCTCATTTTTTCTCAATAATGTTAAATAATTAATATCCCTGCTTTTTCTTTTCTTAAAGGAATACCATGTTTTCTGAAAAAATACTGCTGTAAATGTAGCTAAAAAGAATACTATAATAATCATTAGCACCTCTTTCATAATAAGGGTACATATTTATTTATATTTAAGGTTACCTATTATCCTAGTTACCTTTAAATATTTATATCCCGATTCAATTTTATGGAATATTTAGATAAATTGAGACATTCTGCAGCCCATATTCTAGCATCAGCTGTTAAAGAATTATTTCCACAAGCAAAACTAGCAATAGGTCCTCCTATAGAAAACGGATTTTACTATGATTTTGACTTCAGCCCATTTACACCAGAAGATTTAGAAAAAATAGAAAAAAAAGCAAAAGAAATAATAAAAAAAAATCTACCATTTATAAAATCAAAAAAAACTAAAAAAGAAGCAGAAAAAGTCCTAAAAAATGAACCATATAAATTAGAATTATTAAAAGATCTGAAAGAAGGTGAAATAACATTCTACACACATGGAAATTTCACAGATTTGTGTGCAGGTCCTCATATAAATTCAACAGGAGAAATTAAAGGTTTTAAAATTATAAAAACCTCTGGAGCTTATTGGAAAGGAGATCAAAAAAATAATCAACTTCAAAGAATTTATGGAACAGCATATCCATCAGAAAATGAATTAAAGGATTATTTAAAAACATTAGAAGAATACATAAAAAGAAATCATGTAAAATTAGGAAAACAGTTAAAATTATTTACAATAGAGCATGAATCTCCCGGCTCAGTATTTTTTCTACCAAACGGAACTATTATTTACAATGAATTAATCAACTTTATAAGAGAAGAATACATAAAAAGAAATTATCAAGAAATAAAAACACCGATAATATACAACAACTCGCTATGGAAAACTAGTGGTCACTGGGAACATTACAAAGAAAATATGTTTCTAACAAAAATTGAAAACCAAGAATTTGCTTTAAAACCGATGAACTGTCCTCCTTGCATGTTATTGTACAAAACAGAAACTCATAGCTATAAAGAATTTCCATTAAGATATGCAGACTTTGGTATCTTACATAGAAATGAATTATCAGGAGTCTTAAATGGTTTGTTCAGATTAAGATATTTCGTTCAAGACGATGCGCATATTTTTTTAGAAGAAAATCAAGTTGAACAAGAAGTTATTGAATTAATAAATTTTGTTTTTTATGTTTATAATAAAGTATTTGATTTTGAATATAGTGTAGAATTATCTACCAGACCTGAAAAATTCTTAGGGAAAAAAGAATTCTGGGATAAAGCAGAGAAAGCTTTAGAAAATGCACTAAAAAATAAAAAGATAAATTATAAAATAAATCAAGGCGGGGGTGCATTTTACGGTCCTAAAATAGATTTCCATATGAAGGATTCATTACAAAGATCATGGCAATTATCAACCATACAATTGGACTTTTCAACACCTGAAAGATTTGAATTAAAATACGAAGGTAAAGATGGAAAAAAACATCAACCTATTGTGATTCATAGAGCCATTCTTGGCGCAATTGAAAGATTTATAGCTATTCTTATAGAACATACTGCTGGTAAATTTCCATTATGGCTAGCTCCTATACAAGTTATTATATTAACAGTTTTAGATAAAAACATAAAATTTGCAAATGATATTTATGAAAAATTAAAAAATAATAATATAAGAGTAGAACTAAATGACAAACCAGAAACTATTGGAAAAAAAGTAAGAAAAGCCCAATTAATGAAAATTCCGCTTATAGTTACAATTGGTGATAAGGAACAAGAAAATAAAACTCTAGCAATAAGAACATTAGATGGAAATGTTAAATTTAATATAAAAAGTGATTCTTTTATAGATGATGTTATTAAAAACATCAAAGAGAAAAAATTAATATTTTAATTTATTATCAAAATATTAGGTTTCTTAATTCTACTAATATTTTTAATAGTTTCATTTCTATTTTCATTTATTAAATGCTCTTTAATTGTAATATTCTCATTTTCAAAAACAGGTTTAATTTCTTGCGG
>CAZPBI010000013.1:6041-17940 GCA_964584825.1 Candidatus Woesearchaeota archaeon | reverse complement strand
CATTTTATTTCCTCCTATTATTAAGTTATTTTTTTCTTAAAAATAATTCTATATCATATGATCCATAAAATTGATCATCTGCTGCATGAAAAACCCAAACTCTTCCATCTACATAAGTGTCATCGATTAATTTTTCAACAATTTCAACTAATTTATGTCTTTTAACAACTTGGTATTTTCCACAAAAACCTAAAAACTTAAAGAGCTTATTTCTATATGTAAGTTCATAGGGATTTTCTGAAGTTACTAAAAGATCTCCTTTAATAGCATTTTCAATACCGATTACTTCATACTTAGTTTGAGTACCTTCCTCAATTGCATTATTGCCATCTATCAATAAATTTCTATTTATATTTGATAATTCTATATATCTAGCTGGTACTTTTTCTAAATTAACATTATTAAATGCCATTTTGTATGGTCAACAAATAATTAGTTTATAATATTTATGCTATTATTACTATTACTTAAACAAATCCTAATACCATGCGTAAGCCCACAATATACCTCTTTAATTCTCTTGGTGATCTTAATTTTTTTAATCTACCAAGAACATATTTTGGTCTAAAATAAAATCTTCTAAATGCCTCTCTGTGGATTTTTGATAGTTCATTTGCATTCTTATATCCATATGGAACAAATACAGGAGTCCACTCATTGTATTTATTATATGATTTATCCATTATTCCCCAATTTTCATATGTTTTGTATAATTCTGTTCCTGGAAACGGAGTAGTTAATGTGAATTGGGCATAATCTGGTTCTAATTCTATTGCAAAATCAATGGTCTTTCTAGCTTTTTCCGGTGTTTCTCCTGGAAGACCTAGCACAAATGATCCTCTTACCTCAATACCTTCTTTCTTTAATAATTGAACTCCATATCTTAGTTGATCTAGGGTTGTTCTTTTCTTTATATTGTTTAAGATTTCCTGATCTCCAGATTCTAGTCCTAAAAACACATTCCAGCAACCGCCTTTTTTCATTTCCTTTACAAGCTCTTCGTCTAATAAATCAACCCTACAATAACAGCTCCATTCTATATTAATTTTTTCTTCCACCATTCTTCTACAGAACTCCATAGTCCACTTCCTGTTTAGAGGAAAGATATCATCCCAAAAAGCAATTTCTTTGATTCCATATTCTCTTTTTAACAATTTTATTTCTTCTATAACATTATCTACTGATCTTTGCCTATATCCTGTGTTGGCATCTGCGCAAAATGTACATGTAAAGGGACAGCCTCTCGATGTAATCATGTGACCAACATTAGGATACTTTTTGTATGTATTTGGTAAAGCAGTATACTTTTCCATGTTCAATAAGTGTCTTGCTGGTATTGGCAATAAACTTAAATCTTTTACTTTTTCACCGATAACAATTTGATGTTTATTTCTGTAAGATTCGAGATTTTTAACAAGATCAACTATTGTAATTTCGGTTTCTCCTTTGATAGCTATATTAGCATTTGTTTGTTTTAATGCGCTTTCTGCAGATTCATTCACATGCGGACCACCAATTAGTGTTATAACTTCTGGATGTTTTTTTTGTATTAATTTTGTAATTTCTTCTACTACATTTATTAAATATGTTATACATGCTGTTCCAACTAAATCTGGTTTAAAATTATCAACTTCATTTAAAATATCACTTATTGTATAATTATTTGGGGGGCAATCCATTATTTTTACTTTATGACTTTCTCTTTCTAGAACTGCAGCCATATAACATAACCCTAATGGTGGCATATGCCCCCCTACATTACCAACATTCTTACTATATCTTTCATTTAACGATAATGGAGGAAATACTAGTAAAATTTTCATTATTTTAAATTAATCAATAGAATTATTTAAAGATTTCTTATTTTTTAGTATAATTGACTTAACAGCGATAAATTATTTTTCTTTATTAAAAATATTATTGCCGGTTATTTAAAGATTTCTACAGAAACGTACACCCAATGCAGATATAGAACCAAATGGACCTCTAATGCAGTCTATACTTACACCGCCAGAATAACAATAGACTCCTGCAACGTATCCTTGTTTTTTATTAAATTCGAATGGCTGTTCTATAAATTCCCATGTATTTTCTAAATTAAGTTTTTTTCTATATTCTCCATTATTATGAAGGAAAATTAACTCGCTTACTGTTAACAGCCTCCATCCCTCTGGGATTGGTATTTCTGGTAATTTTTCATCTTTGTGATGTATTGTTGTTTCTACTTCGATATTAAGTTCTGGAATATTTATTGTTTCTACTTTATTATTTGTTACATTTCTACTTTTAATTATTTTGAATAGAGGCATATAACATCAATTTTTGTTTAATTAGTCAACCTAGTAAAACCTCTCTTTAAGAATATTTTTACTTGATAATTACGAAATCTTTATAAATAAATATGAGTATGTTTATTTATGCAAGATATAAAGGGTGGTATGACCTATTCAAGGCAAACTGTAGTTCTTCAAGGTGCAGCTGATTCTGATAGTGATAAGATCTTTAATACCTCTAATGTTAATATACTCCTTCTTGTACCTAAGTATAATTTTAGTAAAGAAATATATCATCATTATACCTTTCCTATAGGTTTAGGATATGTAAATGCTATATTAAAAAATGCAGGTTATCAAGTAGATTGTATAAACTTAAATCAAGGGTGTGGTACTGTTAAGGATTTAGTTGCTGAGGCTTTAGACAAAAAAGATTATGATTATGTTTGTACAGGTGGAAATGATCTAATATTTTACACAGTCAGAACTATAATTGAAACGGTACATGAACATAAATCAAAACCAAAAATAATATTGGCTGGCCATATATTAACTCATGAACCAGAGTTAATGATTGATGCATTAAAGCCGGATTTTGGAGTAATTAGTGAAGGAGAAATTACAATATTAGAATTATTAGAATGTTTGGAAAAAAATCAGGATCTGAAGCAAGTTGCAGGTATAATTTATTCTGATAAGGATGGAAAAATTACAAGAACTACTAAGAGAGCACCTATAAAAGATATTGATTCAATTCCTTTTCCAGATTATGAAGATCTAGGACTTAGTATACATATAGACAATACTTATTGTAATGATAATTATTGTAATAATACTCTTGATTTTCCGAGAACATACCCTTTTTTAGGAAGTAGAGGATGCGCCTATAACTGTACTTTTTGTTGGCATCCTGAAAATTATAGATGGAGGTCCATCGAGAATATAATGGAAGAACTTAGACATGCTGTAAGGAAATATAAGATAAATAATCTTAACATAGTGGATGATTGTTTTTCAATTAAGCAAGACAGAGTATATGAATTTTGTAAAAGAATTAAGGAACTTTCTAAAGAGGTCGGATGGGATATTAAATGGACATGTCAATTGTTAGTGCATACTGTAGACAGAAAATTATTGCATACAATGAAAGATGCGGGATGTGAATCCATAAGTTATGGTTTTGAAAGTTTTAGTCCTATTGTTTTGAGGAGTATGATGAAACCTATAACTCCTGAAATGATTGATAGGGCATTTCATGCTACTTTAGATGCAAAAATAGCTGTTCAGGCCCATTTTATCTTTGGTGATACTGCAGAAACAAAAGAAACTACAGAGGAGACTATTAACTATTGGATAAAGAATGGTAAAGGACAAATTGGTTTAGGATTTATCCAACCTTACCCTGGTAGTGTTATGTACCAAAGATGTATTGAGAGAGGAATATTAAAAGATAGACTTGATTATATTAAAAATGGTATGGATCCCAATAATTGTTTTAATATGACAGATAGTATGAGTGATGAAGAACTTAAGAATTTTAGAAAGAAAATGCTAAAGGCATATAGAGCGCATATAAGATTTGTAAGACCCATTTCTATAAAAGATACCGGAAATGAGAGATATAGATTTGAAGTAAAATGTCCATTTTGTAAGGAGATTGTTATTTATAATAATTGCTATATAAAAAATAAATATACTTATGGATTCAACATAATATGTAAAAATTGTTGTATGAGATTTTTTATTGTAAGTATAGCTCAAAAAATAGCATATAAACATTATGAACAAGTAAGATCTGTTTGGACATTTTTTAGGAAATTACTTAAGTTTAATAAGATGGAACATTCTTATTGATTATTAGATTTTACCAACATAATCTTTAAATATATTTTTTTAACGTTATAAGGAAAATGAAATACAAAATAATATATGATAGGAATAATTGTATAGGGGCATTTTCATGTGTCGTAGTTGGTCCTAAGTTTTGGGAAGTAAATGAAGATAATAAAGCGGATCTTATTAAGGGTGTATTAAATCCTGAAACTGGATTTTATGAATTAATTATAGACGAGAAAGATTATACTGCTGCTTTAGAGTCTGCTGATGTTTGTCCTGTAAAAGTTATCAAGGTTGAAAAGATAGAGGAAAATGATTCACAAAAAGAATGAAGAAAAAAAGTTTATTATTTTTCAACCTCCTGATAATGAAGAGGTTCAAAATGCTGTTAGAAATTGGCTTAATGAAGCAGGTGGAAGTTTGTCGCTAAAAGAAGTAGAAAAAAAATTTGATAAAACATTTCATTTTTTTTATCCACAAGTATATACTGAAGAACAAATAGCCAAATATTCAATAGAAAGCTGGAAAAAATTTGTTTTTAGATTGAAGAATAATGTTGTTTATAATGAATAGTTTATATAACTTTTATTATATTTAGAAAAATTAGTTATTTTTCTAGTTTTGATTCAAGATTTTTACTTAATAAATCATATGATATTTCATTAGGATAATTTATATCCTTTTTATTATAAGACCAAGGGTAAATAAATAAAAAGAAGTTCCAATTAGTAAAGTTAAATTAAACCCAAAATTTATTGCCAATATTAAAGCTACTACAGACCCTACTACTGAAGTTGTTCCATTTAACCCCCAAGCCCAAGGAATCATATTGTGGTATACTTTATCTATCAATTTAATTCCTAATGGAAAAAATCTACCAAGTATTAATCCAACCGGTAATAGTAATATAATAGCTATTATAATTCTCCATCCAAGTTTTTGAACTATAAAACTGTTGAATATTATTGGTAGCAAAAAAAGGTACAATATTATCACTATTAATAACAAGATTAAGTTTATACTTATGTGTTTTTTTATCTTTTCTTCTGTAGTAAATTTTGTTGTTAAACTTCCTATTCCACTAAATACTAATAATGAGAATAAAGTCACACTTAATGAGTAAATTGGGTGTCCTAAAAATAAAATAAATTTTTGCATAAGTATTATTTCAATTAAAATAAATCCAACGCCTAATCCTATAAAGTATAGCAATATCATAAATTTATTTAGTTTGTTAGTTCTTAAATCACTAAATCTTTTTAAGATTAGAGGAACTAATATGAAAAGAGAAGCAAGCGCAAATGTAATTATGAAGGTTATTAATAATAAGAATAAACCAAGATTTGTTTTAAGATGTACTTCTTTTTCATATTCCCCTGAAAATAGTTTGAAAAAATTTAATGCATCTTTAAGCTTTAATGTGTAAAAGAAGAATGGTCTATCATCATATGTAGGAGTGATGTCTAATTGATAAGTTTCGTAAAATGTTTTTTTATTTTCGCTTCTTATTAACTCATTATATATATTATTTTTAGAGTTGTCTGGGCCGTATAATACTTCAAATCCATATTCCTCCGCTTTTTTTTCTAGTATATCTATTTCGTCTTTGGTAAAAGCAGATTTTTTGATCATAAAATTAGCAACACCAATAAAGGGAGTTCTTTGATCCTTTAATGGTTGTATATTTTGTTTTATGATGATTATATTTTTTTCAGGATTTTTTATGCCTATCTTCTCTAATGCTTCTAAAGCTATTGCTGTTAGTCTTATTGTCTCTTGAGGTTTAGCAAATTCCCATCTTGTATTGCTAAATATACCATTATCTGTAAGGCTGTTTAAATAATCTACAAATGCCTCTACGGTGTATAGATTATTTTCTGTTAAGGTAAACGCTCCTGCTGCAGTTGCTGCCCATGTGTCTACAAGACTCATTTGGATTACATCGTATTTTTCATTTGATCTTCTAATAAAGCTCCTTCCTTCATCAATAATTACATTAACATCATCTCTAAAGTATAAACTTCCAGAAAAATTTTTTAATTTCCCTTTCATTAGATCGTCTACAATTATCTCATTAATTTCTACACCTGTAACTGTGCTATTAAACAATAAGGCTCTTAAAACGTCTACACCACCCCCTGCACCTATTATTAGTACTTTTGCATTGGGATTAATGTAATAGGCAAGGGCACCTAAGTCATTAGTTAGTTGTTTTTTTTCTTTTATGGTTTTATCTATTTTTACTACTTCTGTAAATGCATCTGAATCTATTAGAATATACTTAGATTTCCCTTTGTTAAATAAATCAACTCTAGAAATTGCATTCCATGCACTAAATTCTTTTATTTCATTGCCTATCGCATCTGGATGGCCTTTTGTAAAATCTAAAGTGAATGGGTTATAGATGATCCCGATTAATAATAAAATTAAAGTTATAATTGAAAACACTATAGATATTATGGCTATTTTTTTTAGTTTGTAATAAAAACTAGTTATTATTGCGGCAAGTAATCCAATAAATGAAATAAATATTAAACTATTAGGTCCACCGATTAATTTAAGTAGCGGAATAACAGACACAGTGCCTAAGCTTGCGCCGATTAAATCATAAAAATATAGTTTACTAACTTTTTTTGGAAAATGTGATAAAATTAAAGAGATTATTAAGCCCCCAAAGAAGAATGGAATAAATATTGAGATATATAATAAAATAAGTTTAAAAATTGAAGTAATTGTAAGATAAATTTCTATTTTTAATAGTAGTATTGTAAAAACTATTAGTATGAGTGAAGATGCGAATAAAAGAAAAGCCCATGGGATTATGTTGTATGTATTTTTTCTTGAGAAGAAATCTGGAAAAAAATATATCGCCATACTGCTAGTACCAAGACCTAATAAAGCCATAGAAATTGCCATAAAAGCAAAATGATAATATAGTAAAACAGAAAATATTCTTGTTAAAAGTATTTCTAACAAGAGAATGTAAAAACTGATTAAAAAAATAGTTAATGGTAAGATTCTTTCTCTGTTGTTAAGCATAATAAAAAAGAAGATTTCTAGAATGATTTATAAGTTTATCTAGCTTATAACTAGGTACCTTATTTTATTGCTTCAGTAAATAACAATACTTCTAAGATGTCAAATCTCCATATGATATTTAGATGAGTTTGAAAAATCTAAACAAAATTCTTGTTTCTCAATTTTCTTGTTTCTCAATTAAAATTTTAAGATAGGGGGCAGAATATCCGACATCTTTATCATAGATCGTTATAAAAATAGTACTATACTAAGATTTTAAAAGAGATAATCTTTTATATAATCATTGTCTCATTATTGGCATGAGAGAGGAAGCAAAACTGCTTTTTGAGCAGGCAAAACATGAATTAGAAATAGCAAAGCATAGTTTTAATGGTGGTTTTTTAGATGCTTGTGTTTTTTATTGCCAACAAACAGTTGAAAAGTTTTTGAAAGCTTATCTTTTGTCAAAAGGAAAGTCCCCAGGAAATATTCATGCCTTATTGAAGCTTGGTAAGATAGCAGAAATTCCAACCCATTTTAATAATTTTTTAAAAAACCTTTCTTCAGAATACTATATTTCACGATATCCTGATGTGAGCGGGCAAGTGCCTTATACTTTATATGAAAAAGAGGAAGTAGAAGCAACTCTTAAAGAGACCGAGGGATTTGTAATATGGATAAAACAGAAAATAGAAAAATAAAATCATATGTAAGAAAATATGTAAAAAGATTAAATAAAAAATTTAAAATAGAGAAATATATTTTGTTTGGTAGCAGAGTTAGGAACGATTTTTTAGATACAAGTGACGTAGATTTAATACTTGTTTCAAAGGATTTTTTAAATATAAATTTTAGAAAAAGAATGAGTGAAGCATTAGAATATTGGGATGGAGATGTAGATCTGGAAGTTATTTGTTATACCCCGGAGGAATTTGAAAAAATGAGAAAGAGAATAGGTTTAGTAAAAAAAGCGGTAGAAGAGGGTATTGAGATAAAATAATTTGACAATCAATCTCAAACTAAAAACCTACTTGCATAGGGGCCGCTTATAATAAAATATTTTAATCCTGTTTATTCTTATTTTATATTTTGTTTATACAAGATATCTTGCAGTTTTAATAAATTGGCAAAATAAGTGGTGGTCTCTTGTACCACAAAAATTAACTCTTGAATCAGGAGAATTAATAAGATGGGACCCGGAACTATTAGTCATAGCTTTCTTAATAGACAGAGAGTATGACCGATATGGAAAAATCAAAAATAAAAAGGGTTTTACTGTTCAAGGTATTAAATTTCAAAAAGGATTATTAAAGGATATTTATTTCAAAGCAAAATACAATAACAGTAAATTAAAAATTAAAATATTCAGATTCTCAAGAGAGGCCTCAATCGAAATAACAAGATTTAAGGGATATTTAAATAATTGATAATAAGTTTGGCACAATGAACACAAAATTAAAAAAGAAATGATTGAAAATCTTTTCTTCGTTAGAAGAAAACATTGGAAAGAACTAATGGAAAGTTAAACACAGTATTTAACATTTAATAAATAAATTATTTTTTAGACATCCATTTCCAAGCAGACGTTATAATCATTTTCTTATTTTCTAATGTCACTTCCTCTTCCTGATTAAATGTTGTTATATAACTTCCATATCAAGTTTAAATTTTTTAGGGTTTACATTTATAATGAACACTTTTGTTCATTGGTGATGAACAATTATATTATGGGAAGTTTTATGTCTTAAGGTCTGAAAGAGATAATACTAAATATTTTAGTCATAGTTACATTTTTAAGTCTTATCTTTATATTAACGCAAATGAAAATCGCAATTTTATGCCATTTTAGTTATCCTAGCATTTGTGGAGTATGGACCAGAGTAAAGCAGGAAGGAGAATTATTGGCAAAATATCATGATGTAAGGATATTTACCTCTAATTTTATTAAGGGAACTAAAAAAAGATCTGAAAAAGAGGCTATTGTTGGAAATTTAAAGGTAACAAGATTTCCTGCTATAAAATTAGGTGGAGAGAGTTTTCTTTATTGGAATTTCGAAAAAAAAATTTTAAAATTCAAACCAGATGTTATTATTGCACATAGCTACAGGCAATTACATACAACTAGGGCCTTAAAGATTGTTAAGAAATTAAATTCTAAAGTATTTTTAGTTACACATGCTCCTTTTGTTGAGGGTAACATTACAAGAACTAGATTGGCTTCACTTGCTGTAAATTTTTATGATAAATTTATAGGGCCTAGAACAATTAATAAATTTGACAAAATAATTGCAATAACTAAATGGGAGATTCCTATATTATTAAAAATTGGAGTTAAAAAAGATAAAATTGTGTATATACCAAATGGAATTCCGGAGTTATTTTTCAAAGGAAAAAAATAGGAAGAAGAGAATAAAATTCTTTTTTTAGGTAGGATAGCGCCTATAAAAAATATTGAGACTTTAATAAACGCTATTCCTTTGTTAGATGATAAAAAGATTAATGTTGAAATAGTCGGACCTACTGAAGAAGGTTATCTTAACAAATTAAAATTTTTAATAAAGGAAAAAAATCTTGATAATAGGGTTGTGTTTACGCGTGCTGTTATTAATTTAAAAGACAAAATAAATAAGATAGATTCAGCAAAAATATTTGTTTTACCATCGATAAGAGAATCTATGCCACAATCATTAATAGAAGCTATGGCAAGAGAAAAAGTAGTAATAGCAAGTGATAATAGAGGATGTAGAGAACTAATAAAAGATGGAAAAAATGGATATTTATTTAAAGTTGGGGATTATAAAGAATTGGCTAAAAAAATAGATTATGCGTCAAATAATAATTTAGAAAATTTAAGGAATGAAGCTAAGAAATCTGTTGAACACTTCTCATGGAATAATGTAATAAAGAAAACATTGGATATAATAGAAAAATGAAAATATTAATAATAAAAGTTGGAGCATTAGGAGATGTTGTTAGAACATCTTTTATAGCTCAAGGATTAAAGGATAAATATAAGGATTCAAAAATAACATGGTTAACTAGTGATGGTGCAAAACCAATATTTATAAATAATCCTTATATCGATAAAATAGTAAGTGATTCTGATGCTAACAGAAAAAAATTATCAAAAGAACATTTTAATTTATTAATTAATTTAGAGGAAGAAGAAGTATATGCTAAATTTGCCTCTAGCTTTGATTGCGAAAAAATAGGATTTTTATTTGATGGTGTAAAGGTTTATCCTAGTCAGACGACTAAGGAATGGTTTGATATGAGTTTACTAGGAGAAAACCCGCAAAATGATATTTTAAAGAAAAATTGTAATAAAACACATAGACAATTGATGTCTGAAATTGTAGGTATAGATTACAAAAGATATGAACCTTTTTTAAGATTAAATAATCAACAATTTACATTAACTAAAGAATTTATGAGAAGATATAATATTAAGAATAGCGACATGGTTGTAGGATTAATTTTGGGAGGAGCTGATAGATGGCCTAAACAATTGCCTGTTGATTTAAGTGCAAAATTAGTTGATTTAATTTATAATAAGTTTAAATGTAAAATTATATTATTTGGAGGAACACATGAAGAAGAAAGAAATAAAGAGATTATTGCGTTATCTCACTCTCCTATAATTGATGCTGGTACTGGAAATGATCTTATTGAATTTCCTGTTTTAATTAATTTATGTAATTATATAATTAGCACTGATACTTTGGGTTTACATATTGCCTTAGCATTAAAGAAGAAAACAGTTTGTTTAATTGGACCGACTCCACCAAATGAGATATTTATGTATAATGTTGGTGAGAAAGTCATTGCTAAATCTGATTGTGTTGCTTGTTTACAAAAAGATTGCAGAAGTATGGAGAAAATAGATCCTAATGATGTTATAGATGCCCTAGTTAAATTATCAAATATTAAAGTTGCAATAATTATTACTGCATTTAAAGAACCTAATGTAAGTAGAGCAATTGATGCAATATTAAATCAAAGGATTAATTATCCATTTAAAATTATTGTTTCTGCACCTGATGAAGAAACGCAAGAGATAGTAGAGAGGTATATGAAAGAAGATGATAGAATATATTTATTTAAAGATCCTGGCAAAGGAAAAAGTTTTGCAATAAATCTGTTATTAAAAAAAGTTAATGAAGACATATTAGTTTTTACAGATGGTGACGTATATGTTGGTGATAATGCTATTAATGAACTTATAAGCTTATTTAATGATTCTAGTATTGGTTGTATTGGTGGTAGCCCTCTGCCGCAAGAGACAAGGAATAATAAGTATGGTTATTGGGCTAATTTTTTGTTTGATCAGGGACATAGATTAAGAAAAAATGCATATTTAAATAATGATTTTTTAGAATGCTCTGGTTACTTATTTGCATTTAGAAATAATGTTATTAATTCTTTTCCTTTAGATACTGCAGAAGATACTGTAATACCTTATTACTTTTGGGAAAGAGGGTATAGGATAGGATATGCTGAAAAGGCAGAAGTTTACGTTAAGAATGTTGATAATTGTGTAGATTGGATAAAACAAAAAACAAGGACTAGCATGGCGCATGAGATGTTAGATAAATATGTGGATGTTAAAACAACGCCTAGAGTAAAAACGTTTTTTAATGAAGCTAAGGGTGCATTGAGTTTATTATTTTATCCTAAGAATTTAAATGAATTTTTGTGGGGTATTAATTTATTATTTGCTAGATTGTATATGTGGACTGGTGTTGGATTGAATATTAAAATAAAAAATCAAT
>CAZPBI010000013.1:0-6031 GCA_964584825.1 Candidatus Woesearchaeota archaeon | reverse complement strand
TTGGGAAAGGGTCGAGAGTACAAAATAAAAATTTACAATGTTAATTTAGTCTATAAAATATATTTTTAAGTATTGGTAATCTTATAAATTTATATAAGAAAATATATTTATGCCTAGAAATAAGAGGATATTATTTGGGGCTTCTTACTCGGTAATAGAACCCTTAGGATTATTACATTTAGCTGGGCTAGCAAGAGATTGTGGGTGGGATAGAAAGATTCATCTAGTTAAGGATCATAATTTTGAACCATTTTTTGATGTAGTAAAAGATTTCCAACCTGATATAGTTGGTTTTAATGTTTATACAGGCAACCATAGACAATTATATGAAGCATTTAATAGGCTTAAAAAAGAGTCTCCTAACATAATTACAGTTGTTGGCGGACCTCATCCAACTTATTTCCCAGCTGATGCTGCAAAACATGCTGATTATGTTGTAATGAGCGAAGGTTTTGGATCTTTGAGGAAAATTCTTAGAGGGAAAGTAAATCCTGGAATTTTAACTATGAGTAAGACAGAAAGATTTCCTCATCCTGATAGAACTACTTTTTATAATGATTATGTGAAGCATGCAGAGAGTAGAATTAAAAGTATAATAACAATGACTGGATGCCCCTATTCATGTACATATTGCTATAATAGTAGCACACCTGATGACATAAAAGAGCATATTACTCCTGAAATTGCAGAGAAATTAGGAAAAGCAATGGGCATGGGGGGGAGATTATTTCCGCATAATGTTAGAAGTGTAGATGATGTTGTTAAAGAAGGTAAAGAAATTAGAGAAAATTGGACTACTGAAGTTATTTATTCACAAGATGATGTACATGGATTCGATATTAGAAATTGGATGGTTGAATTCTCTAAACTATGGCCTAATGAAGTAGGAATTCCGTATCATGCACAAATGAGATGGGAAATGACAGCTCATGATGGTGGCAAAAGAAGAATCGAACTTTTAAAGAAGGCCGGATGTTTTGGTCTTACGCTAGCTATTGAGGCTGCAGATCCTTTAGTTAGAAGTGAAGTACTTGATAGAGCAATGCCTAGTGAATTAATGTATAATGGAATGAAGGCACTTATTGATAATGGTTTTAGGGTTAGAACTGAACAAATAACTGGTTTGCCATATGGTGCTACTAGTATGCCTACAGCAATAAATCTTGATGCTGATTTACAATTAATTGAACTTAATGTAAATTTAAGAAAAGAAACTAAAGGGCCTACAATGGCATGGGCATCTACATTGGCTCCATATAAAGGAACAAAATTAGGGCTTTATTGTGAAAAATATGGGCATTATATAGGTGATAACAGTGATGTTCCAGATACTTTTTTTGAGAGAAGTGTACTTAGGTTTCCAAATGAGTGGATCGGATTAGGTTTAGAAAAAAGAAAAAATGATTATAATGTTTGGCTTTGCGAAGGAGATCTTGAGAAGTATAGAGATCAAAATGCAGAATTAAGAAGATTGTTTAATTTTTTTACTTTAGTTCCAGAAGGTCATAAACTAGCTGAATCTTATTTAAGAAGCAACGAGCCTTATAGTTATGAAAGACTTGAGAGAGATACTATAAAACATTTAAAATCGTTACCATATGAAAAAGAAGCAAATGAATTATTGGAGAATATAGCGAATATAAAACTAATTAGTTCGCAGTTAAGTAAAGATGATTTGGAACATAAATTACTTATAGATTTGGCTGGTTATTTTGGTTGTTTGCCAAGGAGTGAATTGGCTGCAGAAAGATTTTTAAAATATGGGAGAGAAAGAGGTTATACATCAAGGGTTTTATCTGATGCAACAAGGCATCATCTTTATGATGAGGTACTTTATGCAATTAACAGATCTAATTTAAATGAACATTTGGAAGAAAGTAATAGATATTTAGCAAAGGTCTAATAGGTTTAAATTTTAGAATATGGAAAAAAATTATAATGATATTCTGAATAATATAAAAGAGACTAAGGTTTTAGTAATTGGGGATTTAATGCTTGATAAGTTTGTTTATGGAGATGCTTCAAGGATATCTATTGAAGCGCCTATACCTATTGTTAATGTGAAAAAAATAGAATATAACCCTGGGGGGGCAGGAAATACTGCCAGTAATGTTGCTTCTTTAGGTGGAAATGCAATTGTTATAGGTGTGATTGGAGATGATGATTCAGGTAAAATTTTATTAAATGAATTCGATAAAAGGAATATTTTAGCAGAAGGAGTTTTTGTTGAAAATTCTAGACCAACAACAGAAAAGACAAGAATTCTTGGTGGAACACAACAAATGATAAGAGTAGATTATGAAAAGGATTATGATATCAGTAAAGATTTAGAAGATAAAATAATTGATTATTTATCTAATAATATTAATGATATTGAAACTATTATAGTATCTGATTATGCAAAGGGCACAATTACTGAGGATATAGCTAAAAGATTAGTTTATTTAAAATTTAATAATAAAAATGTTTTAGTTGATACAAAACCAAAACATGCGGATTTTTATAAAAATGTTACTCTAGTAAAACCAAATTTAAGAGAAGCTATAGAGATAACAGGGAAGTATGAATTAGCGGATATTGGATTTGGGCTAGTAGAGAAATTTAATTCTGACATTTTAATAACAAAGGGAAAGGAAGGAATGTCATTATTTACCAAGAATGGAGATCATATTAGTATGCCAACTAAAGCGAGGGAAGTTTATGATGTTAGTGGAGCAGGTGATACTGTTATTGCTATGATGGGATTGGCTTTAAATGCTAAGGCGAGTTTAGAAGATGCAGTAAAACTAGCAAATATTGCTGCAGGGCTTGCTGTTGAAAGAAGAGGGATTGTATCTGTTAGATTAGATGAAATTAGAGATTATTTGGGTTTATATGTTGTTCCTAAAGTATGGGGAGAGGAACATTGGTTAGTTAATGATGATTATTGTGGTAAAAGATTAATTTTAAAAAAGGGATATAGATGTAGTTTACATCATCATAAACTTAAGGATGAAACATTTTATGTAGCCAGGGGTAAAGTACTTTTAGAACTTAATAATAAAAAAATTGAAATGAATCCTGGAGATTTACAAAGGATAAGACCAAATGAAATTCACAGATTTAGTGGGCTTGAAGACTCAGAGATTATAGAATTTAGCACGCATCATGATGAAAATGATGTATATAGAATAGAACCAAGCGGGGTTATGGACAAATTAGATTGACAATTAACTTCATGGAAGAGATTAAGAAAAGATATCTTTTGTGCACTTTAATTGTAATATTGATATTTTCTTTTTGGGTTAATTTATATTATTTTTCTTTAACTAAGGGGCAATTATTACTTTATGTGCTATATTAGAAAGATTTATATATAATAAAAAAGCTATAATATTATACTAAATTTAATATAATAAGATGCAAATTAAAAAAAGCCATTTGGATATATTGAACCTATTTAGAAAGAATATTTTTCTAAGCGATACTATAAGAAAGATTGCATTGATCCTAAAAAAGGATTATCCTACTGTTTATAACGCCATTAAAGAACTTTCAGAAATGAAAATAATAAAAATAAAAAAGATAGGGAAATCTAAAGTTTGTGAAGTTTTTCTTAATCCTGAAGCAATATCCATCTTATCTTTTTTAGATGAACAAGAATCTTTATCTAGAAAGATTCCGAATATAGGGAATATACTTAATTTTAATGAGTTTTTAGATGATATTCTTATTGTTACTGGAAGTTATGCTAAAGGAAAACAAACCATTAAATCAGATATAGACTTGGTTATAATTACTAAAGCTAGTGCATTTAAAAAACAAAAATTAATAGAGAATCTTACTTCCTTATTATTACCAAGGATTCACCCAATTGTTATTACCCAGAAAGATTTTGTTGGCATGCTTTTAGATAGAAAACCTAATTTTGGCAAAGAAATATTTAAGAATAGGCTATTATTCAGAAATGTATCAAGATATTATGAATTAATAAAAAGTGCAGTAGAGAATGGATTCAGAGGTTAAACTTTATCTAATAAGGGCAGAAGATGAATTTTTGCTAGCTAAAAAAGTTATGCAAATTTCTGTAGACACCAAAATAAAGGAAACCTTGGGAATTCAAAAAGGTAAAACTTTTTTTTATTCTGTTATAACACATGCTTATTATTCAATATTTTATTGTGCTAAGGCTTATTTGTTTAGTAAGAGGATAAAGACCGAGGCTCCAGAAGAGCATAAGAAAACTTATGATGAATTTTCAAAATTTGTAAATAGTGGAATCCTAGATAAAGAATTACTTATGATTTACGAAAGTGAGATGGCAAAGGCGGATTCTCTACTTAAAATTTTTAAATTGGAGAAAAAGAAGAGAGGCATATTTACTTATAATATTAAATCTGAAGCAAATATTCCTTATGCAGAAGAATCTATAGAAAATGCGAGAAGATTTATTTCTATGATTATGGCGGTAATATAAATAATACTTTGGGCATATAAAAATATGGAAGAATCTCAAAAATATTCTCAAGAGCAAGAATCGGAAAATAATACAAATTATTATAAGTATATATTAATAATAATACTTATTTTTTCTTTTTGGGTTAATTTATATTATTTTTCTTTAACTAAAGAGCAACCTTTATGGTGGGATGAAGCAGAGTATATGTCAACAGCTAAATCATGGGCGTATGATATCCCATATAAAATAGCTCCAGAGAGACCACCATTATTCCCTTTGTTAGGGGCCATAGTGCTTAAGTTAGGATTTTCAGATCTTATATTTAAATTTCTGTTTGTTTTAATTCCTAGTTTACTTAATGTTTTTGTCATTTATTTACTAGGAAAAGAGTTGTTTAATAAGAACGTTGGTTTAATTGCTGCTTTTATTATGGCTGTTTTTTGGTCTTTAATTTTCTGGACTGCAAGATATCATCCTGATTCTTTAGTATTGCTTTTTCAATTACTAGCAATTTACTTTTTTTGGTTAGGATTTATAAAAAGTGATGTTAAAAATAGGATTAAATTTTCTATTTTAACAGGGTTATTTTGTGGATTGGCTTTTTTAGTCAAACTTCAGGCACTTATTATATTCCCTATATTTGGTATAATGATAATAATTTCACAAAGATTTAGTTTTTTAAAGAAAAAGGAATTTTGGTTGTCTACTATTGTTTTTTTTATTACTATTTTGCCTTATCTTATTTGGAATTATTTTAGATATGGTAATTTTTTAGCATTTGCTCCTAGTTACGCGGGTTCTGCTACTAGTGAAGCCCCCTTTGCTTGGAATATGTTAAATTTTTTATTAATTTTTACAGAATGGCCTTTTTTTATATTATTTTTAATTGGTGTAATTATAACCCTATTTAATTTATTTATAGGTTTAGACATATTTATTAAAAATAAAAATGAAAATTTTGTTGCTGATTTACTATTAATAATTACAATTATTATTGTTTTAGCTTTTTTTATTTTTGTTATAAAAATACCAACTGCTGAAGAAAGATGGTTGTATTTAATGGCTCCCTTTATTTTTCTTTTTGCTGCCAAGACTTGTAATATAATTTACGAAAAGATAAAAAAATATAATAAGTTAGTTGGTGTTGTTATTTTAGTTTTAATATTGGGATCTGGGGCATATATACACTTAGAACATGCAGACCAGATAATAAATATAAAAAAAGAAACTTATTTACAAGTAAAACAGGCTGCATTATGGATGAAAGAAAATACTAATGAAAAAGACAAGATATTTAGTATATCTTTTCCACAGACACAGTATTATTCAAATAGACAAACTTTAAGTTATTGGCCTTGGCATTCTGGTTATCATAATGTAAGTGAATTTGCTGATTGGTTAAATAGAGAGAAACCAAAATATTTAACAGTATCAATATTCGAAAATCATCCTGATTGGATTCAACCCTTTATTCAAAATAATTCTAATAAGTTTATACCTGCACAGGCTTATTTTTTAGACACTGAACAAAAACAAGTGGCATTAGTTGTTTATGAAATTAAATATTAAGATATTGTGGCATCTTTTTCATAG
>CAZPBI010000012.1:0-18489 GCA_964584825.1 Candidatus Woesearchaeota archaeon | reverse complement strand
TAGCGATAAGGTTATGTTCCTGGGTAATTTAGGAAGAAGACAAGTAAAAGAGCAACTAGCAAATTGTGATTTGTTTATTTTACCTAGTATGAGTGAAGGGCGTCCTAGAGTTTTAATTGAGGCAATGGCAATGGGGAAATTTATGATAGCCAGCGATGTAGGGGCAATTTCTGAGATTGTAGTTGATAATAGAAATGGTTTTTTAATAGACCCCTATAATATTAATCAGATAAAAGAAAAAATTGTATATTGTCTTGATAATAAAGCAAAAATAAAAGAACTTGGGATAAAAGAGAATAAAGTATTATTAAAGAATTTTGGAGATAGATTTACTATTAAAGGCTGGGGCAGATTATATAGTGATTTGATAAAGCAGATATATAGTGTTAAGAATTAAGCTTTGCTTTTTCCATTATTAAAGTTATTTGATTTAGAACTTCCCCCCAAGTAATATTTTTTTTAACAAAATTACATCCATTAAAGGCAAGCTTTGCTCTTAACTTTGGATTTTCTTTTAATTTTATAATCGCATTTGCTAAAGCTAAAGAATCTTTGGGTGGAACTATCAATGCTATCTTTTCATTCATTGTATAATCTAAATCGCTAACTCTGGTTGTTATTACGGGAGTCTTTAGAGACATTGCTTCTAAGATAACATTTGGGGCAACTTCTGATATTGATGAAAGAACATAAACATCTGCATTAGATAAATGGTTAAGAACTTCATTATGTGACATTCCTGGCAGAAATTTTATATAATCTTGAATATTAAGTTTTTTTACTTTGGATATTAAGTTATTTTTATATGGCCCATCTCCAATTATTATTAAATTTATATCTTTATATTTTTTTATTGCTTCTTTAACTGCTAGAATTAAATAATCAAGACCTTTTAACCTTATTATTCTAGAAGCAGTAACTAGAATAAATCTATCGTTTTTCTTTTTGTTTATTTTATAGTTAATATTAACTGGGTTTTTTATTACTGAAATTTTATCTTGAGATAATGAAAATGCATTAACTAAGATATTTTTATAGTAAAATGATGGAACAATGATGTGGTTGAATTTTTTAAGCATGTTTGATTGGAATTTTTTTAATATGCTAAATAATAAACCTGTCTGGTTTTTATAAAAATCATCTAATGTTCTAGAAGTTTTATTGAATTTGAACATTATCTCCCAAATATAATCACCACCATATCTCAATATTATTGGTTTGTTTGTTTTTTTAGCTGCCATACTTGCTGGAAGTCCAGCTAAGTCTATGTTTAAAGCGTAAAGTATATCTATGTTATATTTTCTGACTATTTTTAATAGTAATACTTTCATCTTTAGAACTCTAATAGGTAAAAATATTTTTGGTAAATTTCCTATACTAACTCTATGGATATGAAAACCATCAACGAATTCCTGCACTGAGTTTTTTTTAGTATAAGTTGCAATGTGGATCTCATGACCTAGAGATGATAGATTTTTGGCTAGTTCATAGATGTGTTTACTAGGGCCGCCTATTTCAGGAGGGAATATTGTTGATACTATTAAAATTTTCATTTTTAGAAGATAGATAGAAAAAATTATAAAGTATATGGATTGTATTTGTTAGTTATATAAAGTTTTCTAGATTATTGGCTCTGTAGAAACCAAAATATTTAAATATGATAAAAACCTATAGATAATATGGCAAAGCAAAAAAAAGTTTCATATGAAGAAATTCAAAATGACCCAAAACTCATGAAAGAGATTAACAGATTTATTAAAGCTACAACGCGAGTATATAAACTACCTAAAACCTAAATTTTCATTAATATTTATGTGTTTATAAGATTTCAGAGCGTTTTTTCCAAGTAAAGTTTTATTATCACCAGAATAAACTATATCCAACCCCTGAAAGCTTGCACATGCAACAATCATAAAATCTACCCTAATACTAGTATCCCAATTATAAATCCCGCCCAAACTTCTATAATAATCGTAATATTTTTTGGCTAGAGTTGTAATTTTAATAGAATTTTCTAGAAAATGTTTGTTAGTTATATTATCATACAACTTCAATAACTCATTTCTGGCTTTTTTACTTAATTTAGTTACTTTTGGGATAGCTCTGATTTCATTTCTTATTGGCTGGAAACCATAAACAATAAATTCTTTGTTCTCTTTTATCTTTTTCTCTAATTCAGCTGCATCTTTTTCCTGTATTAGAAAACCATAGACATTTGTATCAAAAATTACTCTTAACATTAGATATTATAGGCTTTTTTTATTTATAATATTTTCTCTATTTTATGGTTAGTTATATAAAGTTTTCTAGACAATTAACTTTATGAGCAGATTAGGATTTGCGATTATTGGAACTGGAAACATTTCTACAGTACATATAAACGCTATTAAAAATATAGAGAATGCTGAGCTAAAAGCAATAATGAGCCATGACAAAAATAGGGCAGATGAGTTTGCAAGAAAATATAATGTAAAAGCTTATTATGATATAGATGAACTTCTTAAAGACAATAATGTTAATGTTGTTGATATAGTTTCTTATCATGATTTGCATGTTAAATATGCCATGAAATCAGCTAAAGCTGGAAAGCATGTAATAGTAGAAAAACCAATAGGGACTAATATTGAAGGAATAGATGAACTTATAGAAAGCTGCAATAAGAATAATGTAAAATTAACAGTCATATCTCAGCATAGATTAGATGAATCTTTAGTAATGGCTAAGAAAAGACTAACATCCGGAGAGTTTGGCAGGATATTATTTGTCAATGTTGATTTGATTAGCAATAAATCTGAAAATTATTATAAAGAATCTATTTGGAGAGCTTCTAAGAAAAGAGCTGGTGGTGGAGTTTTAATGATGAAGGCAATACACCTAATAGATGTATTAATCTGGATTTTTGGAGATGTTGAAAGTGTTTATGGTAAGATAAATAATATAAAAAAAGATATAGAAGTTGAGGATATGTCTTCTGCTTTATTAAAATTTAAAAATGGAACAATAGTTAGCTTACATACTACTAATTCTGCTGAGTATAGTTATCATTTTAGAATAATGATATATGGGGAGAAAAAATCTCTTATGATTGAGCAAGGAAACATAATAGAAATAGATAGTTTAAAGGAGGTAAATAATATATTTAAAAGAATAAAGCTAGCTGCTGTTAATAGATTGCCTATTAAGATTAATAAGTCAAGAAAATATAAATTAGGAAGCATTGGAGAACAAATAAAATTGTTTGTTGATAGCATTATAGAAAATAATGATATTAATTTACCTAATGCATTAGATGGAAAAAAGGCTTTAGAAGTAATACTTGCAATATACAAATCAAGCAATAATAAAAAAGAAATCCTTATAAATAGGTAAAATATTATGTTAATTAACTATAGTTAATGCAACAAACAGAGGGATAATTATGGCAAATAAGCCAAAATCAAGTTTTAAGGATACAAAAACAAGAATTAAACATGATGTTAGAAGGTATGCTATTAAATCTGGATTTTATTCTCCCTTGTTAAAAACTAAGCTATTTGTAAATAAAATCAGATATAAGTATGGCAAGTATCGTATAGGCGAGAAAAATTATAGTTTAGGAGTATTTCCTGTTGAAAGTTATAACAAGATAATAGAAACTAATGGCGAGATGGAACTTCCAAGATACTTTATTTTTGAACCAACTATGAGATGCAATTTAACTTGTGATTTCTGCTACCAAAAAGACAGTAGGGGATTAAGCGATAAGCATGAATTGACTTTTGAGCAAGTAAAAACAATTATTGACAATTTAGGACCACAAATGGATCATATATTTTTAATTGGCAGTGAGATTTTTATGAGAAGAGATATTGTTGATATTATTGAATATTTAGATAGCAAAAGGATTGCATGTTCTTTAGCAACTAATGGGACTTTGATAAATCAAGAGATGGTAGACAGGATATTGAAATGCCCTAATGTTGTAATGATTTGGATGAGCATAGATGGATTAAAAGATTTGCATAATAAATTAAGAGGATCGCCATATGCATTTGATAGGACTACTAAAGCATTAAAGATGTTTGCTGGAAAACAAAATATTGGAATAAATACAGTAGTTATGGAAAGTAATTTGCATGAATTAAAAGAATTAATACCTTTGATGGATGAATTAGGAGTTCCGCAGATAACATTTGAGCTTGAGATGTTCAATAACAAAGAAGAATTTGACAATACTATGAAAACCTTTGGATTGACAATAGAGGATATGTCTATGCTTTATAGCGAGAGAACAAGACCAAAATATGAAATAGAAGAATTAAAAAGTGAATGGGCAGAAATACAGAAAAGGAGCAAGAAATATGGAATTGTGGCTGAGATTAAGCCGCCAATATCTGTTTATCATGATACTTTCTATAAAGGAACAAGCAGGGATGAACTTACATTAATGTGCAGAGACTGGTCTTCTGGCAGAATAGATTGTAAGGGTAACATAATTTTATGCGGGCAGTTAAAGAAGAAATTTGGCAACTTATTAGAAAAACCATTATCTGAAATATGGAATTCAGAAGAATTTAAAGCAACAAGAATGAAATTTTTAACACATAATATGACTGACATATGCAAAAGATGTGAGAAATTATGCCATGTGCCAGGAGTACAACCATTTACAGCTACGAAAGAAAGTGTTAAAGAGGATCTTGTTATAGCACCATTAATAAGATAAAGTTTGGAGAAATAATATGAAATTTGCTCATGATATCAAGGTTAAATTTATGAAAAAGTATTCTGATAAGATATTATATGCTATGCCATATCAATTATTAGCTATGAAGATACCAAAGAGAGTTACTATTGAACCTAATAATATATGCAATTTAAGATGCCCTTTGTGTCCTACGAATACAACTATGGAAAGAAAAAGGGGGAATATGACAATGGACGATTTTAAATTTTTAGTTGACTCTTTACATCCTAAAACAGAGTATATAGACTTGTTTTTGGCTGGCGAACCATTATTAAATCCACTAACACTTGAGATGACAAGATATGCTGCTGATAAAGGCAAAAAAGTCATGATTAGCACTAATGCCACTTTTTTAGATAAATATATAGATCAAGTTTTAGAGTCTGGATTGAACAAGATAATGGTTGCTATAGATGGAGCTACTGAAGAAACTTATTTAAAATATAGAGTTAATGGAGACTTTAAAAGATCTATAGAAGGAATAAGGATGTTATGTGAAAGAAAAAGTGAGCTTGGAATTGAGAAACCAGAAATAGTTTTGCAGTTTATTGTTATGAAACATAATGAGCATGAAATTGATGATATAATAAAACTTGGAGAAGAACTTGGAGTTGACAAAGTTGAGCTAAAAAGCGTTTCTTTGAACAGCCTTAAAACTGAAGAAGAAAAAATGAAATTGAAAGATGATTGGCTGCCTGTAAATGAAGAATATTCAAGATATAATGTAGAAGGAAATAGAATAAAGATCAAGCATGATCCTAATTATTGCTATTGGATATGGAGTAGTGTAATTCATTGGAATGGAGATATAACAACTTGCTGTTATGATTTCAATGGAGATCATAGTTTCATGAACGTATTTAAGATGGGTGGCTATCAAAAAGTGTGGAAAAGCAAGGAATATGGAAAAGTTAGAAGAGCTATGTTGAAAAGAGAGCTAAAATTATGCAAGACATGCAATATAAGCGATGGTTATTATACTAAGATGGTTGAATTCAAGAAGAGGGAACCTATTGTAATTGAGAATAGAGCTAGAAAAATTATTAATAGTATATTGGCTATGTTTTAGAGGATTATTTCTTCCTAAACACACACAATTTTTCATAACATTTCATTAAGTTAACATCTTCGATCTTTATCCTCTCATCAAACCAGGAAACAATTAATAATTTAGTATTTTCATCATATTTTATCTCTTCTTTTTTAAACACAAATAATAAATCCTTTTCATCAACCAAATCAAGATTTACATCTTTTACTTGCTGTAATCTTGCTATGTAATAAACTTTCTTTGAATCACTTATTTTTGGGTTTTCTTCTATTACATATTCCTGATAGATAGTTTTATTTTCTTTCTTTAATGTATAATCTCTTAACCAGATATAATTAAAATCATTCCAATAAAGAGTTGGGAAGAAATAAGCATTGCCATTTGTTGTTACTATATGTTTATTGTTGAAATCTGACTCTATTGATTTAAGATCATTTAATATAATAGAATCATCATTTTCTCCAAAATAACTGTGAGTTAAAAATACTATGATGACAATAGAGATTATAGAGTTAATCAATATCTGTTTTTTTGTAAGTAAATTAGACAATAATAAAATAACAAATGGAGCAATAACCAATAATAATCGGTAATGGGCAAGCATTGAAAAATAAAGATAAGCAATAACTATGAATAATAGCTCTTTTTTCTGTTTTGTCTTGTAGATCATGAATGTTAAAGGGGCTATGATGAAAAGACTTAATATCCAAGATAATGTTAACCATCTTGGAGGGAAGTATAATAAAGTCTGTCCAGATAAATAATTTATAATAGTATAAAGAGGAAAACCAAATACTAGATAATCTAGCAATAATTGAGATAAAAATACTATGATGACAATAAATGTATAGTAAAATGCTTTCTTAAATGAGCTATTATAAAAGAATATTAATATGAATAAAGCTGCGATGAATATCTCTGCAGTTCTTAAAACAGTTATTACACCTAAAGAAATTGCAGATAATATGAAATAAGGAATCTTATTAGTCTCTTCATATTTTTTTAATAAGTAATAACTTAAAATTAAGAAAAATGAGCTTGCCAATATTGGGGAAATGAAAATACTCATATAATAAACTAAAGGAGAGAAAATCCATAATAATAATATTTTTTTATTTTTTGTTAATTTATATAAAATTATAGAAGTTAAAATTAACCATAAAGAATTAATTAACTTTAATGTTATTAAACTAGGGAATATTTTTAGGAAAACAGATAAAAAAGTACTGTAAAAAACTGAATGATAAATGTAAAGATTACTATCATGAATGCCTGCAAATTCTTTAGCTAAGCCTATATACTCGCCTGTATCAGTAAAACCAACTTTAGTGCTAAAAATAACAAATAAGAGTAATGCTAAGGCAAATATTATAAATAATAATTTATTTGAGAATTTTATTTTGTTCATTGGGCAGCTATTCTACCAAAAGTTTTAAACATCATCTTGGTTTTTGTTAATAAGCTTCCTCTTTTTAACTCCCTAAATATATAATTGCCTCTAAAATAAAAATCAGAAAAGGCTTCACTGCTCTTAGATTCAAGATAATCAGGAGTTAATTCTGGATTTACCTGCATTGCTGATGAATAACCTCCTATTTTTTCATATTCTTCTGAGATAATCCAGTTGTTTGCTTTTGCTGCTTCATACATCTTAGTTCCTGGGAATGGAGTAGCAACCTTATAATCTGCATGGCTTGGGTTTAATGCTAAGCTAAAGTTAATTGTATCCTGAATATTTTGCTTTGTTGCTCCTGGCAAACCAAAGATAAAGAAACATGTTGTTCTTATGCCTATAGATTCAGCATAATTTACTACTTCTTTTATTTTATCTTGATTTATAGGATATCTGCCTACTTTTTTCAATACTTCTATATCAACGCTTTCAACACCCATGTTTATTGCACGGCAACCAGCAGAATACATCTTATCTAGTAAAGGAGAGTTAAGCAATTCTGGCCTTGTTTCAACAGCCCAGACTAGTTTAATATCTTTTTCAATTAGTTTATTACACATATCTTCAATACGTTTTTTATCTAATGTAAATAAAGGATCACGCATGAATATGCCTTTAAACTTATATTTTTTATAATCTTCTTCCATTTCCTGAACAACATTTTCTGCATTTCTATAACGCCATCTCAAACCTTGATTATGAGGATAAGAGCAATAATGGCAACCATATGGGCAGCCGCGAGTTGACTGTAATGTTGCTACTGGTGTCTTAAATAATAAAGGATAGTATGTATATTCTTTATATGGGAATAACTCCCATTTTGGAAATGGGAGTTTTTCTTGCTCTACTCCTTCTAATAATGGCAAGTCTGGATTAAATTTTAATTTTGATTTATCTAAATAGATTATACCTTTAATCTTTTTTAAGTCAACTTCATCACAGATATCATTAACAATAAGTTCTGGCTCAGATTTTATTGCAATGTCAAATGGTTCTTTTAATAGATTAGGGAGATGAGTTATTGTTTCTCCAACTGTTATTATTTTACAGTCTTTATTTATCTCTTTAATGTATTTAGCAACACTATCACGCTCAAATAATATACCAGAAGAAGAAACTGACATAAAAGCATAATCTGGATTGAATGATTCTATATCTTTTTTTATACCTTCTAAAGTTTTGTTCTCATTTGGAGCATCTATCACTTTAACATTATGATTTTTAGATAGAATTGTAGCAATATAAACTAGGTCCATAACAGGAAGATGGATAAAATTGCTTTTTAACATGCTTAATAATTTAGAACGTAACGTCTTACCAAAAGAGATTCTCTGCCCCATGCCACCCATCTGATCACGATTAATATAATGCTTGTCAGGATTTGGCGGGTTTAATACTAATACTTTCATTTTATTATTTTTTCAATACCCTCTTTAAATGATATAGGAGCATGTTTAAAATACTTTACTGTTTCTTCTATATTATATATTTTATCTTCTTTTAATCTTAATACCTGTTCTGGGGTTATTTGAGGGTTGCTTGAAAACTTTGAATAGAAAATTGAAGTTAAATATGCTATAAATATTGGAATTTTAATTTTATATACTTTCTTATTTAGATTATTCTCTATTATATTAACTGCATCATTAAATGTAATTGGCTCTGGTCCTGCTAATACAAATATTTTTTTGCTTATAACCTTATTATGTATTGCTAGCGATATATATCTAACAAAATCATCTATAAATATTGGCTGAATTTTATAATTACCACTGCCAAAGATAGGTATTATCTTATTATTCTTTATTAAATTTATCAATCCATATATTTGTTTATTATCATACTTGCCATAGATAACACTTGGCTTAAAAATTATATAGTTAAGGTTACTATTAACAACAATATCTTCTGCTTGTTTTTTTGTTTCTGAATATAGACCTTGTATTTTGGAATCTGTTATTATGGTAGATATGAAGAAAAATTTTTTAACTTTTTTTGCTTCGGCTGCGTTTACTAAATTTTTTGTTATAAAAACATTAGAATTATATAATTCTAATTTAGTTTTTGCATTGACTTGGCCTGCAATGTGGACAATAATATCTACTGAAGATAAAATTTTTGTTAAATCAGTTTCACTAAAGTCTGTTCTTATTATTTTTATTGGATATTGTAATAGATGTTCTGTATTACTAGATTTTCTTACTAATGCTAAAACATCATACTCTTTAGATAATGTTTCTATTAAATTCTTTCCAATAAATCCTGTTGCTCCAGTAATTATTATACGGTTCATTTTTTTGTTAATAACTTATATTTTAATAATATTGCATAAGCAATTGTTTCTACTGCCAATTTCATTATATTTACTTTTGATGATCCTTTTTTTCTGTGTGAATGATCTATGTCTATCTGAGTTATTTTAAAGTTACTATGAGTTGCTTTTGCCAGTAATTCTGTATCAATAAACCATCTAGCATTAAGATAATCTATAGTTATCTTATTAAATATATCTTTGCGCATTGCTTTTAAGCCGCAATTAACATCATCTAATTGTATATTAAAAACTAATCTGTTAAATAAGTTGAATGATCTGGAAGCTATCTTTCTATAAATAGAGTCCATTCTGTTCTTTCTATTTCCAGAACAGATATCATAACCATCAATGACTTTTTGTATTATTGATGGAAGATCTTTAGGATTATATTGATAGTCAGCATCTATAAAAGAAAGGATATCTGTATTAATAGTGTTGAATGCTTTTATTACAGTTTTTGTCTTGCCAAGATTTTTTTCATTTGAGATTATTTTTAATGTTTTTATCTTCTTTGATAATTCTTCTGTTATATTTAATGTATTATCTATGCTTTTATCATTTACGACTATTATCTCATAGTCATCATATAATTTCTTGAAGATAGAGTCAATTTCTGTTATTATATCTACTATAGTATCTTGCTCATTATAAGCGGGAATTACTACTGAAATTTTCATGTTATATACCTAACCAAAAGCTATAAATAGTTATTTATAGAAATTAACTTTCTTCTCTTATTTCATTACCTTGATCATCAATTTTTACTACTTCAATAACTTTAACAGGACAAACGTCAGCAGAGCCTTGCAACTCTATATATTTATCTTCATTTATTATTAGCTCATACCTATTTGTTGCTTTGTTATACTTAGCTCCTTTAAGATCAACTTTCTTAGCTGGCGGATCTTCTTCCCAGTAGTCCGGAGCCATACCAAAACAAGCTAATGCACCTATGCAATCATCCTTGTTAAATATTATTTTATATCTAACCATAAAGAAATTATTTTATAGCCTTTTTTAAAGATTTCTGTGTAGAATGTATTGTATTAATTAATATCATTTATTCGATTAAATACTTATATAAATATATGATATTCAATTGTTTTTATGAGAAATAATATTCTAGAAAAGTTAAGCAATAGAGTAGGGTTTGATGTTAAGAAAATAGCTAGAAATAGCTTACATTATTATAGTGCGAATGCTATTATAGCTATTGTTAAATTTGTTTTAAGCTTAATATTAGTAAGAAGCTTGAGCAAAGACATTTATGGAGCATATGGATATGTTTTTTCTGTAATAGGGGTGTTTGCAATAACCTCATTACCTGGATTGGAAACTGCAATGAAAAGGGAAGTTTCTCTAGGAAATGATTATTCTTTTATAACCTCAACAAAAAAAAGATTTTTATATGGATTTATCGGAGTTATTTTAACATTATTAACTGCAGTTTTTTTCTTTTTAAAGGGCAATGAATTATTAGGTTATTCTTTTATTATATCTAGTATATTTTTACTGCCTTATTTCATACTATTAGATTATCAGCAATATTTCATAGGCAAGGAAGATTTTATAAGGGCTTCCTGGTGGTACTGCTACAACATAATAATCTCAACTTTAATTGTTATTCTTGCTTTATTCATCTCAAAAGATTTAAAATGGTTGGTTTTTATAACTATGGCTAGCAGCTCAGTAATTAATTTGATATTTTTTCTTATTGTTAAAAATAAAATTAAAATAATAAATAGAGATACAAGCTTCGTAAGGTATGGAAAACATTTGACTATAATAGAATTTATGGATGCTCTTGCCTTCTATTCTGATAGATTAATCTTGCCTTACTTCACTTCTTTTACTGCACTAGCAAGCTATATTGTAGCATCAATAATTCCTAGCTATATAAAATTAGGGGTAAAAATATTTCTAGATATTTTGTTTCACAGATTTAGTACTGCTGAAAAAACTACATTATTTAATAAATTTAAAAAAAATATTTCGTTTATAGTATTGATAAGTATGATAATTGCACTAGTTGGTATATTTAGCACCCCTTATGTACTACCTTTATTATATTCTGAGAGGTATGTTGATGCAATATTCCCAGCACAAATATTGATAGGGGGCATGTTTTTTTTCATACCTGGGTTGTTGGTAGAACTTGTTTTCCAAGCACAAAAAAGACAAAAAGACTTATATAAGATAAGGTTGTTTATGTTAATATCGAGAATAATATCATTAATTATTTTAGTGCCTGTATATGGTGTTGTAGGCGCAGCAATATCAATAACTATATCTAGAATATTTTATACTGGATATGGTTTAAAAGTTATGTATAGTTAATTCTAATAGAAAAATATATATAATTTTCTTATTCTGAACAAATTATGCTATCAGTGATATTGCCTACAAGAAATGAACCTTTGATAAATGAATTGATACAAGAAGTAAACCTAGCTTTAAAAGATTATAAACATGAGATAATTATTGTTGACAAAAGTGATGTAAAACCAGAAATAAAAGATGCAGAACTTATAATACAAAAAAGCAAGGGATTAGGCAATGCTGTCTTGGAAGGAGTTGCTAATTCTAATGGAGAGCATATCCTAGTAATGGATGCTGATTTTTCACATGATCCTAAAGACATAGTAAAGCTGTTAGAAAAGAAAAATGAGTACGATATTGTAATGGGAAGAAGGTATGGAAAGGATGCAAGATCAGATGATAAATTGTTCAATAGAATTTATAGCAGATTCACATGTAATGTTACAAGCTTGGTTCTTGGCTTAAACATGATAGATCCTTTAAATGGATTTGCACTAATAAAAAGAGAGATTTATGATAAGATAAAATTAAATCCTCTTGGGTATAAGATTCATATGGAAACTATTTATAAAGCTAAAAAACTTGGATATAAAATAGTTGAAGTGCCTACAAAATTCAGCAAAAGGAGAGCAGGAAAATCAAGTAGAGATTGGAAAGAAGGATTTAGGGGATTATTATATATGTTTCAGCTAAGATTAGGCATTAGATGAGTATAACTGTTTATTTTGTCTAAACCATTCAATTGTTTTTTCTAGGCCATCTTCGAATTTAGTTTCTGGCTTCCAGCCAAGAATTTGCTTTGCTCTGGTGTTATCACATTGCATTCTCATAGAGCCAGTAACTGGTTCATTTTTAAAATTTAATTCTGAGTCTAATGCTTTTGCAATTTGGCGTGCGAGTTCTCCAACATTTATTTCTTTGCCATACCCAATATTAATCGGACCACCACAATATTTGGATTCAGCGCCTTTAATAAATGCATCAACAGTATCTTTAACATAAGTAAAATCTCTTGTTGGTTTGTCGCTCCATAATTCTATTTTTTTGCTGTTTAAACCTTGAAGAATAACCATAGGCAGATAATATTCTTTTGCTTGTCTTTCACCAAATGAGTTAAATAATCTGAAGAATAAAACTGGCAATGCTTGTTTTTCCCAGAAAAATGTGCAATTTTCTTCGCCTAATTTTTTTGTATAATTATAAAAGCTGTTTGAAGTGTCTACTGGATGATTTTCATCTATTGGAAGATATTTTGGATAAATACCATATAATTGGGCTGAAGAAGGAAATACTACTTTTTCAACGTTTGATCTTTTCGCAAAATCTAGAGCATTAAATGTGCCTTGAACATTTCTTTTGTAAGCTAACTCACGATCTACTTCACAGTCTTTAGGATTAGCAAATGCAGCAAGATGAAATAAATATTCTGGCTTAAAACCAGTGCTGCTTAATGATCCTACATCAGAAACATCAAGTTCGTAAAATTGTATGTCTTGTAGCTTAGTTAGTGCATAAAATCTTTCTTTTCTTTTAGGCAGGTCTACTATTCTAACGTCTGCTCCTAATTCTAAGAGTTTTTCAGTTAGATGGCTACCAATAAAACCAGCACCACCAGTTACCATTACTTTTTTTCCAGACCATCTCATTTTTTTGATTTTATAAATAATTTGAATGTTTCAACTATATAGTCTAAATGTTCTTTTTCAAACCCTTGATGATTGCCTATGAAAAATGAATTTTCATGGATATAATCAACATTAGCAAGATTACCAACTTGTCTAGAAAAAGGCAATATTTTTGATACTGGGTGTTTTAGATAATTACCTGTTTCTATGGGCCTAGTTTCTATATTTTTTGATTCAAGATAGGAAACAAACTCTTTTTTTGTAAATGGCGCTTCTTTAGAAACTGTAATTGGATAGCAAAAATAAACATGTCTTGTATTTTCATTTTCTATTGGTAATAAGATAAATTCGCCATACTCTTTTAAATTTTCATTTAGATATCTTGCGTTTTCTCTTCTTTTTTCTATTAAACCTTCTAATCTAGGTAGTTGATGGATACCAAATGCTCCTTGAATATCTGTTGGACGAACATTAAAACCAAGAGTATAGAAAAAAAATCTAGAATCTATACTTGGATTTTGTTTAAGAATAGAATCTTTGTTAGACATCTCTCTTATCCATCCATGAGCCCTTAAACTTCTTATTATATCACTAAGATGTTCATCATTAGTAACAAGCATACCACCTTCAATTGTTGTTATATGATGAGAAAAAAAGAAACTTGTTGTGGCTATATCACCAAAACTGCCTGCTTTTTTATCTTTATACTCTGCACCATAAGATTCACAGGTATCTTCTATCACAAACAAATTGTGAGCGGTTGCTATATCCATTATAGTATCCATCTCACAAGGGTTGCCTAAAAGATGTACTGGCATTATTGCTTTTGTTTTAGATGATATTGCCTCTTCTATTAGATTTGGATTAATATTATAGGAATGTAAATCAACATCTACAAAAACAGGTACTGCTCCAAAATTAACTATAGAGGATACTGCAGTAGACCAAGTTAATGGAACTGTGATGATTTCATCTCCCTGTTTAATACCATCATCTTGATATCTATCAGATAATGCGTGTAAAGCCAGTAAATCTGCTGAAGAGCCAGAGTTTACCATTATGCCATGCTGCATACCAATATATTTTGAGAACATTTCTTCAAATTTCTTGACTTTAGAGCCCATTGTGACATAGGTTGATAATAGAGAATCTAAAGCTTCTTTTACTTCATCAGCACTATATGTTGGAACCATAAGAGGTATTTTACTTTTACCTGGCATAAATATCTCTTTCTCAGTTTCAAAATATCTATCTATCCTATCACTAATCTCCTGTTTTAGAATATGTTTATCAGCCATATTATGTGCTTTTGGGTTATATTTTTAAGGATTATTAATGTTTGAAATATATATGTTAAAAGTTATTACGAGTTAACATAAACTTTTATTAAACTGATTGTTATAAAAAAACAATGAGTAATGATAATATTGCAACTAAAATAGGACTATTTTTAGGAAGCATTATAATATCTGGTTTAGTATTAGACAGAATAGGTTATTTTTCTATTTTATTATTAACTATATTTAGCATAATTATTTTTGTTTTATTATATTATTTTTTATTGAATAAGACTAAAGTTAATAGATATGAAATTATATTATCCTGTTTTTTGGTTTTTATAAGTTTATTATTAATTATGTTTAGAAAATTTCCTTTTAGTGATTTCTGGTGGTATCATGAAAAAAATTGGATCATAGCTAATTATTTATATGATATTGGAAAAGTAATACATTGGATGCCTTTCTGGCATTTTGGTGATCCATTATTACATCTTTATGGGCCTGGAAGCCATATCATAGTAATATTTTTTACTAAGTTATTATCTATAAACATTTTCTATGCTGAAATAATAGTGAATAGTTTAACTTATTTGATATTAATTCTAGCATTAAATTTATTTTTGAGTAAACATATAAGCAATAAACTTGCTTTTTTTAGTTCTTTATTTATTGCAATCTCACCAAGATTATTTAATGAAGTGTTTATACAAGGACATTATCCAAATTTATTATCTCTGGCTTTTGGTTTGATTGGATTAAGCTTTCTAGATAGCAAGAATAAAAAAGAATTAATATTATTCTCGTTTTTTATGTTTTTATCTTTAATAACACATTTTAGCTTTTTTACAATATTAATGTTAGCAACTTTCCTAACTTTTATTATATCAAGAAAGTTTAAAGATTATAAAATACTGTTTAGATTTGCATTGCCTATTTTATTAGCAGCATTTTGGTTATTACCAGCTATTATAGAAGCAAAATACTGGCATGGGATTGTTCCTGGTCCATCACCGATAATATTGTATTTATTATCTTTTGGTCCATTGTTAATTTTAGTTTTATTTGGATTCTATTATTTGTTTAAAGATAAACAAAGTTATTTATCTTATTTTATAATCTCACTTTTGATATTATCTTTTGTACCTTTTATATTATTCCCATTATTGCCAGGTAGCATAAATAATTTATTACAAAAAGTGTTTGTAGATACTTTCAAGTCAACAGTAACTACTTCCATATTCTTAGCAGTTCTAATAGCAGTAGTAATCAGCAAGGCAATAAAAAATATAAGATATAGGAAGTTAGGGATATCTTTATTAGTATTATTTATTATTTTTTCTGTTTATCTAGACTATTTATACACAAGACAAGATGCTGTTGATGTTATAAAATTTAATGATGAGTATTATAGAGCGGACAACTATAATAAATTACTTATAAATAATTATGATAAGATAAAGCTAATATTAAATGATAAAAATAAAATTTATGGTATTGACTCAATTTTTGCTCCGCAATTATTTAAAGTTTTTACTGCTTATGGGCCGCCAATACCTGCGCCAAAAAGAGTATTAGAATATAATGAAGTTGATTATATAAAATTATTAGAAGATAATGGTGTTGATATATTTTTGCTTGAAAAAAAAGATTATTCTGATGAAATAGATGAGATTAATACTTTAGGATATTATAATGAAATTGTTTATGATTTAAGCTACAGTTATATAAAAAAAATTGTTAAAGAAGGAAATTTATTCAATTATTTAGTATATCCAGAAGAATTTCCAAGTTCAAAGGTACAAAAAGAATTAGTGTTGTATAAAGCAGATAATTTCAATAGGAATATTACAGATTATGAAATTGCTGATGGTAGGATAGTTATATCTCCAAAAACAGAAGGCATAGTAAGGATTAATGTTAATTATTCTCCACATTGGAAGGCTTATATAGATGGGGAAAAAGTTAAAATTGAAAAAGATAAATATGATTTTGTGGTTATTAAAACTGATAAAGATGATAAAGAGATAATTTTGAAATGGGAGAAAAATATATATGATTATATTGGGATTATAATAAGTATAATGGTTTTAATTTTCATAATATATCTTATGGATATTATAAACTAAATAAATGGTGGTTTATTTATATTACTATGTCACTGCATATCTATAAATCTTGTCATTACATCCGATTAAGATATCTTCATGATTATTTACTGTTATGGCTTCTATAGAGAAACAAGCATTATCAGATATTTCTTTATATACTAATTCTTTACCATCATTAAAAATAACAAAAAAAGAATAACCATATTCAAATCCAACAAGTCTATTGCCTTGATATGCGTAACTACCTAAAATTGCGAAAAAGGTTTCTCCATTTTTTAAATCTGCAAATGTTGCATCTGTTACTCCAAAAAATTCAGAAGAATCGCCACCAATCAATTCATCTATATCTTGATCAGTATATAAATCTTTAATAATAATCTTAAATAAATCTTGATCTGTTTCACTATACATATAGCTATCTTTTTCATTATCTTTTGGATATTCTACTAGATTACGAGCAAGAAATATCGGATTAAATTTATCATAATCTTCTTTGTTTTCTACTTTTTGAGTAATGATTTTATTATCTTGAGTAATTATCCTCGCTTTGTCATAATCTGCATAAATTTTTCTTTGGATTAGGACATATTTTGGCGAGGGAATAGAATCATCATTAGGATCAAATATTGTGTCTGTAGCAGTCCATATTATTTTACCTTCTTTGTCAAACGCTTTAGATTTTGAATCTGAGAAGAGATATGGATTTGTGTCTAAAACAAGAAATACATCTATTTTTTTATTATTATCTAGATCGACTGGCCAAATTTCTTGAAAACCTGCAGTTTTATCAAAGTAAACTATTATATCTCCAGTATCATCTCGCATAACATGATCATTGTAAAACCTTAAAGTGTTATCTGAAACAAAGGCTGTATCATGTACACTAGTAAATCTTGTTCCTTTGACAGTGTATACTACTGGATTATATTGAATTGTTTTGGTCACTTCAAAATTACCAGTTGTCTCATCAATAATCCCTAATTGTGACTCTTCCTTGCCTGCTATTATAAGATTATTTCCATATTTGTATAGACTTCCTGTTTCAGTTGTAGGATATGGATTTTTAGATAAAGATAATTCATTTTCATATACCCCAGGTAAAACTCTCTCTGGTTCGTTAGAGTAACAACTACTTACAAAAAGAGATATAAATAATAATAAGATTATTAACAACACCTCTATTTTCATAAATAATTAATATTTCCCAACTTCAAAAATCTTTCGATTATCCTGTATTATAGTAATATCCGGGGCAACCGACGCAAACCTTAGGCATCCCATTTTTTAATTCACTTCTAAATTGTTGATAACCTTGAGAATTCCAAATTTCATTAAATGATTGCTCATAAATGTTACCAAAATTAATAACTCTTGGATCAGATGCTTGCATGCAACAAGGAGTTACAAAACCATCTACACTAACATAGGCTGTTAGCCAAGGAGCTTTACATCCTCTTTTAGTTTGCATTGTATCAAAGACTGTTGTGTAATTTAGTTTAATATTAAGTTCTTTGGCTAGTTTATCTGCTTCTTTTAATATTGATTTAGCATTTTCAATGTTTTTATTTATTGAAATTTCTGTAGTTTTATCTTTCATATAATCTTTGCCCCAA
>CAZPBI010000011.1:0-19327 GCA_964584825.1 Candidatus Woesearchaeota archaeon | reverse complement strand
ATAATCTTTTTGAAATGTTTTTCCTAATAATGCAGACTCTTTAGCATATTTATGTTATAAAATAGTTATTTTTACTTCTTAATTCCTTATCCAAGGTGTTTCTAGTTGATCTATTCTCCAATTTGGATTAAAATCTAATTTTTGAAGGTCATCTTTTAATCCTGTATGATAAGAAATTAATCCTAGGTAAGCTATCATATATGAATTATCACCTGAATATTCGATAGGGACAAAGTAAAATTTATTGTTTCTTTCTTTGCACATTATTTCTAACATTTGAATTAGTCTTTTATTTGCAGCCACTCCTCCTATTAGTAAAGCTTCTTTTTTTTGTGTATGGGCTAAGGCTCTTTCTGTTACTTCTACTAACATTGAGAATAATGTTTCTTGAATTGAAAAACAAAGATCTTCTATTTTTGCTCCCTTTTTGAATTTTTGAATTGCTGCTGTAACAATACCAGATGGTTCTATATCCATTCCTTTTACTGTATATGGTAATTCTATGTATTTACCGTTTTTTGCTAATTGTTCTATTTTAGGGCCAGCAGGAAAACCTAGACTAATATTTCTTCCAAATTTATCTAAAGCATTTCCTAGACCAGAGCTTAATGTTTCTCCAAATATCCTATATTTTCCTCCCTCATGAGCAATTATTTGGGTATTTGCTCCAGAAACAAAAACAAAAATAGGATCTTTTGCAGGTGTTAATAATTTACCAATTTCTAAATGGGCACATAAGTGATTTATTCCAATTATAGGTTTATTATATTTAAGGGCCAATTCTTTTGCAAATTTTAATCCTACTGATAAACTTGGAGGTAATCCTGGGCCTGAGGAAATAGCAATAAAATCAATATTTTTCCATTTAATTTTTGTTTGTTTTAATAAATCGTTTAGTAATTTATCTTTTACTTTCTTATGATGTTCAGCTGCTTCGATTGGGATTATGCCTCCATATTCTTTTGTGTACATCGATCTATTTTCTTTTATTAATTTTGTGTCTTTAGTTAGACAAATAGAGAATGTATGCGCAGTTGACTCTATTGCTAAGCAAATTAATTCTTTCATTAAAAATTAGAGAAAAATGAGAATTTATAAAATTTAGTAATTTTTAACCATTTTTATTCCAAAGATTAAAAATAAGATAGTATACCAGCTAATATTCCACCATGAATTCCATCCTAAATCAACTAATAAATATAAGATTCCCACTATTACGAATAACCATCCTAGATTTTTGGAATCATAACCACAGCACATGCATATATGGCTATCTGGTTTTATTTGAATTTTTTTAGAAATTGAACTTGATCTTTTTCTTTTTACCATTCTTAATATCCCCCCTAATATAAAGAATGGTAATTTAATTGTTTATAAAATAGTGTAACCATTTTTGAGAAATTAATTTTTAATTCCAATTATTTCTTTTATTTTTTCTCTATCAAAACCTACAAATACTTTACCATCTACTATTAAAACTGGTGTGTTATATTGACCTGAGATTTCTTTTAATTTTTTTAATTTTTCAGGGTCTCTAGAAACTTCCATTATGTTATGTTCTATATTATAATATTTTAGTAAATTTTTTATCATATCCGAATAAGGATCACCTGATTCTACATAAACTGTTATTTGCATAATTTGATGAAATTTTGATGTTTTAAAAATCTATTGATTTAAAATTAAGTTCGCTGCTTCATTTACATCTATGGCAATATGGTTTGGTTTAATTGGTGAATTATACTCTTTACCATTACCTGTTCTTACTAGACATGTAGTTAATCCAAAGTTTCTTCCCATTTCTATATCGATATCCATATCTCCGATCATGAAACTTCTGGAAATATCGATATTAAATAACTCCACAGCTTGCTCTAGTAAGCCTGTATTTGGTTTTTTGCAATTACATTTTTCTGATCTTGGATGAAGACAATAGTAGTAACCATCAATTTTAATTCCTAGATTTTTGTATTGACATACTATACTTTCAAAAATATTTTTTACTTCATTTTCAGTTAATCTCTCTCTTGCTACCCATGGTTGACTTGAGATTATTATTAACTTGTATCTATTATCTTGCAATTTTTTCAAACCTTCAACTGTATTTTTGAAATAAATTTTTTCAGAAGGTATTGTATAAGGATAACCAGAATTATCAACCAAAGTCCCATCTTTATCTAAAAAAATAGCTTTTTCCATAGGTATATTTAAAATATTTTTTAAATGAGATCTAATTTGATATCCAACAGCTTTTTTAGAACCATCTGTTTTTACTATTTTGGTATTTGGAATTATTTTTGCAATGGATTCGTATCTTTCTTTTAATAGCCTTAATTTTTGAGGGACTTCATTTTGTGTTGGTTGTATTCCTCTTTTAGTTGCTCTATCTGTGATTCTTTTATATGCTATTTCTGGCTCACATAAAAGAATTAAAGCTAAATCATGTTGCGGATAGAAATCGTTTATTTGAATTATTTTTTCAAGTGGCATGCCTTGCAAGGATTGGTATACGTAATTTGATAAGTAATTTCTAATTAAAATAGATGCCGTATTTGGTTTATCTAAAACAGATTTTATTTTGTTGTCTAGTAAATATTTTCTGCTTGCCGTAAAAAGAAATGTTTCTATGTAAGGATCTCTTTCTTTTTCAGGTAATTTTCTATATTCAAAAATAAAATCTCCTAAAAATTCAGAAGGTTCTTTAAAGATATGTGGTTCGTATTTGTTCTCATTAAAAAAGTTTGTAATAGTTAATATTTGTGCATCTTTACCAGAACCACTTATACCATCTACAAGAATAAGTAGTGGTTTCATCTTCTAGGACCTCCACAACCAATAATACTGAAATCTCTATAAAGAGGGTAACTGTCTTGCAAGCGGTATAACTTTTTTTTACTTAAGTGTGGAACTTCATTGACTATTTTTACTTTGTTCCAGCTATTTGGATGGGCATAATAAGGAAAATTTTCATCTACACCTGATATAAATACTGATGTAAATTCAATATCTAATTCTTTTGCGAGTTCAACTCTATGAGCACCATCACATATTAATGGGATGTATACTTTTATTTCTTCATCATGCATTATTTCATCTTTTTGTGGTATGTATTTTATAATCCTTGGAGTTAATTCAATTATTGGTGGGGTTAATAACCAAGTTTCACTCTTTTCATTAATAATTTCTAATGCTTCGTCTAAATTTAAGGTGTCAATATTATACTTAGATAAAAAATGATATCTAAGGTCTCTTTGGAATTGTAAATTTTTGTTTAATAGGTAGAAAGTAGGTGGATTTACTTCATGTGCCTTGAACTTTTTTAGTGTTATGTGTGAGTTTTTATATACTTTTATTTCTGGAATATTAAAATCTTTTCTCATTAGTGGAACATTCCTTAATAATCCTTCCAATTCATTGAAACTTATCCTCTTTGTAATTTGTATATTCATATTTTCCCTCCTTATCCCACCAGTCATAACCCCTTTTCCATAGTTCTACTGGATATTCTTTTGTATCAAATTTGAAAAATTTACCAGTTGCTGGTATTACTTGAGAAACTTTTTGCATCATTTCTCTTGTTATCTTTACATAAGTAAAGTTTCCCTTTTCTATATTGCTCCTTAGCTTACCAATATAACCAACCTGATTTGGATGCCAGGAGTGTAATGCCCTACAATTCGCGCCAAATGGAACAAGCTTTTCAGCGATATGAGGACTTATTTTTCTTGCTGATTCATATATCTCTGAACTTTTTTTCATATCTTCTTGATATTCTTTATCTAAATTAAATACTTTGAAAATTTCAACATCCTCAAAACCTCTTCTTGTATCTAGCAATTGCATAGAACGAGAACCTCTTCTATGTCTAAAAATGTCTCTATATGCATGATATGGCATAAGCATATCAATCAATAACCCTCCATGAGAAATTGCAGGATGGATGACATCATGATTTCCTCTGTGTCTATGTGCTCTTTCAAGGACATCGTATACATCTTTTTCTGATAATGTTTTTATTATCTCTTGTAATGGCGCATTCGTGTAATTATAGATTATTAAAGCAGCATTAAATTTGTCAGTTAACATTTCTATATTTATAGGATGGAGTACTGTTACAGCATCTGTATATATCTTTTGTAAATTTCCAAACTTTTCTTCTATATAACTTCTTAATTCTAATTCATTTTTTAAATTCCATTCGTTTACTTTTACATGGCTATTTTCACCTAATAAAACAGGCGCTATTTTTTTAGCTTCATTCCATAGTTCATGACCTTTAGCTTGATCTTCTCTTCTCGGACTGGAGATCATATCTGTAATTATTTCTTCAAGACTTCTTGCATCTATAGAAAAGCCAATTGAAGTCCTTGTAACAGCAAGCAAGTAAACTCTTGAATAATCTAATATAAATTTCCCAATTTCTTGTTTAACAGAAGAATCTTGTAAACTTTTTAGAACTTCATACCCTTCTTTTTCATAATCTTTTGGGGTTGGTGAAAATCCTTCCTCTACTTCTATTCTTTCTAGTATTCTTTTATTTATTTCGGTTTCTATATTCTCAGGTCTTTTTAGAAAATTACTAACATCCTTTGTGTATTTATGATTAAACACAAAATCTGTTAATTTATCTGAGAAATTTAGATATTTTATATTCATATTATTTATGTGATCTAAATAAGTTTCTGAGTTGTTTAGAGATAAGATGTCTGTATCTTCAAGAGATAAGTCTAATGCTTTTTTAAATGATAAATATCTTGTTGACTTAACCTGAGGTTTATTTAAAGGATGGCCTGTGATTTTTTTTCCTGTAACATCTGAGATATTTTCACAATGGCCAAATAATGCTGTTTCTTCTTTTATAGATGCGTGACCATGCTTCAATGGCCATAATCTATTGAAAATTGCTGTTTTTGCTGTCATTTTTAAAGTACCATCGGAATTTCTAAAGATTTCTATTAAATTAGGAATGAATCCTAAACAGGATCTTGTCTGTTCTTGTTTATTTTTGTCTAGAAATTGCAATACTCGGTCTTGCATCGAAATGTGTGTTCTAGAGTATGCAGACATTAATGGGCTTAGTTCTTCTGCTGCAATTAATGGTTGTGGATAAACAAAGCTTATATCTGAATGTGGATTAGTAAAAATAAATTTTCTTAATAATTCTTCTTCCTCTAATGAAAAGTTGGTCATTATTTTAGCCATTTAAGTCGGGTTTAACAATTGACTTAAATATACTTAGTTGAAATAACATATAAAAGATAATTTAGATAATCTTATCTATATTATCTATAAGAATTTTTGACCAGTTTTCTAATCTATTGTAAATCTCTGGTGATTTAATTTCTTCTATAGTTTTAAATTCTCCATGTACAATTTCTTTATTATCAAATTTAAAATCATATTTTTTTAATTTTACTACGAAAATTATACCAAAATGAACAGACTCAACTTCTGTTTCTGATAGATTAATATAACCCATATGTTCGATTAACAAATCATCAAAATAACCAAGTTCTTCTTGTATCTCTCTTTTTAAAGTTGAGATTATGATATTTTCCTCATTATCTAAATCCTCAGACGGCTCTATATGGCCGCCTATACCAAGTGATAATTTTGATGCAAGCCTTGCTTCTGTATTTACACCAAGGGGTGCGCGTTCGTATAAGAAAATTTTGTTATTATGTGTTACTAGTGTATAAGGAATTAGTTGTTGATAACTAGGATCATTTTCAGCTGGAATTTGTTGTATTATCGATGTTTCGAATCTGTCTAGAAATTTTTGGTTTTCTGGATTATTTATTATAGAAAAATAGTCATGAAAATTTTTAGTTACAAATCCTCTAAAGCTTTTTTCCAATAAAATATTTGTAGGTATTACTAGGCACTTTTTTGACATAATAAAAATTGGATTTCATTTTCAATTTAAAATAATTTGTATTTTTTATTATGATATAGAATTCCGTAAGGTTTTTAAATTATTAAGGTATTTAATAAATATGGATGTTGTTACAAAAGATAGGTTTAGTAAATATCTTAATGTAACAAAGGAAGCGTTAAAAGAGGCCAAGAATTCGCCTGAAAATGTTGATGTTAATGACTCAAGTAGAAAGCGTTTTATTGACACAGTTGAAAGATATGTAAGAGATGCAGAACATTTTGCAGCTAAAAGTGATTTAATTACTGCATTTGCTGCATTAAATTACGCACACGGATGGCTCGATGCTGGTGCATTGCTTGGTATTTTTGATGTTGATAATCCTGATTTGTTTGCTCATGTAGGTTAACAAGAATTATTCTTTCTAAAGTTTGAGGAGCTATTATTAGATGTTTAGGAATATTATCTGGGATTATAACTAAATGGCTATAGTTTTTAAATTTGTGCGATATTAGTGAATTAGGAAATTTATTTCTTTTAACTAGCCATTCTTCACTTGATTTTATTTCTTCTATTCCATTTAAAGAACTTCTATCATATATATAACCATGGAGTATTCCACAGGCAGAACCTTGTTGTTTTCCTCTATATACAATCTTTTCTAAACCAATTGTATAAAAACCTGCAGTAGTTTTATGTTCCTCTGGCAGAAATCCTATTTTATCCCAGTAATTGTTTATATCCATGTTTATTATATAAGATATATTTTATATATTCTTTTCTAAAGATCTATTTATAAAATTTGTTATCATATTTTAAATTAAATGATTATCATTTGTACTGGAACGCCTGGAACTGGAAAAACAAAAGTAGCTAGTAAAATAGCCAAGATGTATAAATTAAAATATGTTGATGTAAATAAATTAATTAAGAAAAATAAACTTTATGAGAGATATGATAGAAAATTAAAAACATATATAGTTGATGCTAAGAAACTAAATAAATTTTTAGTTGATTATATTAAAAAATCAAGTAAAAATTTAATATTAGACTCGCATTTAAGTTATTATTTAGATAAAAAATATGTAGATTTGTGTGTAGTTGTAAGATGTGATATTAAGGTTTTAAAGAAAAGATTAGAAAAAAGAAGATATTCTAATAATAAAATTAGGGAGAATTTAGATGCAGAGATATTAGATGTTTGCTTGGTTGAGGCTAAAGACAATGGATATAAGATAAAAATTATTGATACTACTAAGGGGATTAAGAAAAAAGATTTATTAATCAAATAAGATTAATATTTTTAATGATAGACGTAATAGACTTTAATTATAAAGGAGATACTTTAGGATTTTCTAAGATATATAATTTTAAAGATTTCAATATTGTTATAGGAGGTGATGATAAAAAAAATAGAAAGGCTGTTGAAGATAAAAATGTTGATATCTTGTTAAGCCCTGAAAAAACAAGAAATAAGGATTTTATGCATTATAGGGATTCCGGATTAAATCAAGTATTATGTAAATTAGCTAATAAAAATGATGTAGCGATAGGATTTAATTTTAATGATGTTTTAAATAGTATTGATAGAAAAAGTATTTTAGGAAAGGTTATGCAAAATGTTAGGTTATGCAGGAAATATAAAGTCAAGATGGTTATGATTTCAGGAGCTAAAAATGAATATGAAATGAGAGCTCCTTTAGATTTAATGAGTTTTAGTATGTGCATAGGTATGACTCCAGGAGAAGCTAAACAGGCTATGAGTTTTGAAAAGAAAAAGATTAAATAGTATAATATTTTGACTAAATTTAAAAGTGGTGAAAAATTTTTATGTAAAAATAGTTTTAGTATTTATTTTACTTATTATTAGCTATTTTTTACCTAGCGAAACGCCTACCGGATTTGTAGTTGATGAAGATTCAAATATAGCTCCAGAAGTACAGATTAGGGTGCATGAGGAAGGAGAAGTAGATGTTATTGTTAAATTAAAGGATATAGAAGGCAATGTTTTTATTTATGATAATAAGGAGGCAGATATTGAAGAGGTGAAGGAGGAAATTAAGTTAGATTTTGAGGAAAAACATGATTTTGAGGAATTAGATGCGTTCTCTGGAAAAATTACACAAAAAGGATTAGAAGAATTGGAATTAAGACAAGATGTTGCATATGTACAAATTGATCATCCATTTAAAGTACAATTACAGGATTCTTTAAATATAATCAATGTAAGTAAGTTACATGCGGTTAACTTTACTGGTAAAAATATAGGTGTTTGTGTTTTAGACACTGGACTTAATTATTCACATTCTGAATTAATTGATAATTTTGTAGCTGGTTATGATTATATTAATAGTGATAGTGATCCTTATGATGATCATGGACATGGGACACATGTATCTGGTATTGTTGAGGGTGTTGTTCCAGATGCTAAACTTTTACATGTTAAAGTGTTGAATAGCGCTGGTAGTGGTAGCGAAAGTGATATTGTTGCAGGTATTAATTGGTGTATTAATAATAGAACTTTATATAATATAACTGTTATTACAATGAGTCTGGGTGCAGGATTATATACTAATTATTGTGATTCAAATTTTCCTACATTAACACAGGCGATTAATAATGCTATTACAAATAATATTATAGTGATTGCTAGTACAGGAAATGATTTTAGTACAACAAGCATAAGTGCGCCAGGCTGTATTGAAAATGTAACTGCTGTAAGTGCAACTGATAAGAGCGATAATCTTGCAAATTATGCCAATAGAAATAATCTTGTTGATCTAGTAGCTACTGGAAGTGATATACAGGCAACTTCAATTAATGGAGGTTATACAACTTTATCAGGTACTAGCATGGCTGCTCCGCATGTTGCTGGTTCTGCCGCTTTGATTCAACAATATAAATATGAAGATAGTGGAAGTTATTTAGGTCCTTATAATGTTGAAGAATTATTAGAAAATACAGGTGTAAATATTAGTGGCTATAAAAGGATTAATGTTTATAGAGCTGTTACTAGTTTAGATGATGATTATCCAAGTCTTGTAGTTTACTCTCCAATTAGCACAACATATACAGAAAAGAATATTACTTTAAATTATTCTGCATCAGATTTATTTTTAGAAACAGTTTATTATAATTTAAACGGGAGCAATATCACAGTAAACAGAACTACTAATTTGAATGTAGAAGGAGGCAATCATACTTTAAAAGTATATGCAGTAGATGGTAATAATAATATTAATTTTACTAGTGTAAATTTTATTGTTGGATTACCAAGTGTAACTTTATATAATCCTTTAGACAGCTATAATGATATAGATGGTTATGTTGAATTTAATTGCTCTATATCAAGTGATAGTGGTGTTTTGAATTTAAGTTTGTATCATAATATTAGCGGGAATTTTTCTTTGAATCAAAGTGTTAGTTTAAATGGAACTGTTGGTTATGGTGTATTTAATTTAAATATATCTGGAAATTTAACATTGAAATGGAGTTGTTTAGGTTATGATATAAATGGGAATTATGATTGGGGTGAGAATAGAACTTTGAGGATAAATATCAATAATGCTCCTGTTATCGAAACTTACTATCCTAACGTTGCTTTTATCAATATATCTGAACCTAATGCGCAATTATTTAATGTAACATACAATGATTTTGATGGAGATAGTGTTAATGTTAGTTGGTATTTGAATAATAATTATGTTGCATCGGATAAGAATTATAGTTATGGTGGTAATTATTTGAGTGCTGGCGATCATACTATAATAGTAGATGTAAGTGATATTTATGGTATGAATGATACCTTTGCATGGAATTTGAATATACAAAATGTAGAAGTTTGTGGTGATAATGTTAAGAATAGTAGTGAACAGTGTGATGGTAGTAATTTTGGTGGACTAACATGTAGTAATTATGGTTATAATAGTGGTAATTTAGCATGTAGTAATTGTGTGATTTCTACTTCTGGTTGTAGTAATACTACATCAGGAGGTAATACTGGTGGGGATGGCGGAGATGAAGGAGGTCAGCAGAAAACAAAAACTAATGAGAAATTAACCGCATTTTCAGATTTAAAAAAACAAGAAGTAGAGGAAGTTACAGAAAAATTAGTTGAGGAAGAAATAGAAGAAAATATAGAAGTAGAAGCGCCAGAAGAAGAGGGACAAGCAGAGGAAATTATTTCAGAGGTTACCAAGAAAGAGAGGAATTATGCATGGATTGGCGGGGCAATTGCTGCTTTAATTGGAGGGATATTTATATTATTATTATTTAAAAGAGAGTGGAGGGTTATAAGAGGTAAATCGTAAAATTTATAAACCATATTTTTATATTTAAATATGTACGAGAGAAAATAAACTAAGGCTATTTGAGCCCATTTCTCTAGAAGGTGATTAAAATAAAACCTTTATTACCCGTGTTAAAAGAAAAAAAAAGATATATACTTTATGAAATAGATTCGAAAAATAAGATATTTAATATGAATAAAATAGAAGAAAATTTGAGAAATTTTATAGGAGATTTAGGATTAGCAAAAGCCGGATTTAGATTTATTAAAACTAGTGAAAATAAGGGTATTTTACAAACTGATAATAAATCTTTAGATACTATTAGGGCTGGTTTGGCTTTAATAAAAGAAATTGATAAGACCCATGTTAGAATCAGAACATTAAAAGTTTCTGGTATTTTAAATAAATTAAGTGGAGATATTTAGTTGGAGGTGGAAAATGCAATCTCAACTCTCACACCAAGCAATGGGCTATGATAGAAGTAGCACTATGTTTAGTCCAGATGGGAGATTATTACAAGTAGAATATGCTAAAAAAACAGTTAAACAAGGTACAAACACTATTGGTCTTGTATGTAGCGATGGTGTAGCTTTAGTTGCGGATAGGAGAATTTCAGATAGGTTTATAGTACCTGATTCTGTGGAAAAGGTTTTTCAAATTGATGAACATATAGGTGCAGCAGCATCTGGTATAATAAGCGATGGTAGAGTTCTTATAGAAAGAGCGCAAGTTGTTGCACAACAGCATAGAGTAACATACGATAGTTCTATCGATACATTTAGTTTAGTTAAAGATACTTGTAATATAAAACAGCAATTTACACAATTTGGTGGTGCTAGGCCCTTTGGTGTAAGTGTTATGTTTGTTGGTGTTGATAAAAATGGAAAAGAGAGCGGGATTCCGAAATTGTTTATAACAGACCCTACAGGAATATACTTTGAATATAAGGCCGCTGTTATTGGAGAGAATGAACAGGAAATTAGAGAAATTTTAGAGAAAGAGTATAAAGAGGATTTAAGTACAGAAGACGGACTTAAATTAGCTATAAAAGCATTAAAGAAAGTTTTAGGTAAAGAATACGATCCTTTGAGGGTGGATGGTGCTTATATATTAACTAGCGAGAGAAAATTTACAAGACTTACTCAGAATAAAATTTCTAAATTAAAATAAAATGGTATCTGTTGACAGGGCAGTAGTTGCTAAGTTGAAGAGGGAAGGAAAGGAATTTGAAATATTGGTAGATTGTGATAAAGCTTTAGCATTAAGAGAAGGAAAACCAGTTAGTATAGATGATGTTTTAGCTGTTGATTTTATATACAAGGATGTTAAGAAAGGAGAAAAAGCTAGCGAACATGATTTAAAGAGATTATTTAATACTATGGATGTTAGGGAAATTAGTAAGGTTATAATTAAAACTGGCGTAGTTCAGTTAACAAAAGAACATTTAGCCAAACAGAGAGAAGAAAAGAAAAAACAAGTAATTAATATTATTCATAGAAATGCTATTGATCCTAAAACAGGAGTACCGCATCCACCACAAAGAATAGAAGCTGCTTTAGAGGAGGCAAATATTCATATTGATGATAATAAAAGAGCAGAAGATCAGATTGAAAGTATAATTAAAAAATTACAATTGATATTGCCAATAAAATTCGAGAAGAGAAAGATTCAAGTTATTATTCCAGCAAGATATGCTGGTCAGTGTTACAACATTTTAAAGATTTACAACGCTACTGAAGAATGGATGAACAATGGAAATCTAAAGGGCATGGTTGAATTACCGGCTGGTATTGTTGATGAGTTCTTTAGTAAGCTAAATTCTATATGTCATGGAGAAGTTGAAAGTACAATTTTAAGCTAGATTAGTGATTTATGATTAAAACTTATTTAGAAAGAATGAAAATTAAATATTTTAGAGGGAGTTGAATAAAATGGGAGAATTAGTAGTAAATGATAAGGAAATAGTAGTGCCCGGAGAAGTGTTAGCTAAGGGCATGGATCATTTGCCTGCAGGAGGAGCATTTAGAGAAAATGATGCTATACATGCTTCACATGTTGGAATTGTTAGTATTGAAGGCAGACTTATAAAGGTGGTGCCATTAAATACAATTTATATACCAAAGAGGGGTGATTTTGTTATTGGTAGGATTATAGAAATAACATTATCATGTTGGTATGTTGATATTGGATTTGTTTGTGCAGGCGTGATTCCATTAAGAGAAGGGGGTGGTGATTATATACCGAGAGGAAGCGATTTATCACAATACTATAGTTATGGAGATTACATAGTTGCAATTGTTGTAAGTTACATTAAAAAGAGACAAGTAGAATTAAGTATGAAAGGTCCCGGACTGAGAAAATTAAATAGCGGTAGAATTATTAATGTTAATCCAGCTAAAATACCAAGAATAATAGGTAAACAAGGTAGCATGGTTTCTATGATAAAACAAATGACAGACTGTAGGATTGTGGCTGGTCAAAATGGAATAGTCTGGGTTTCTGGTGCTGATCCTCTGAAGGAGAAGATAGCTGTAGATGCTATTAAGATGATAGAAGAAAAAGCACATCATCAAGGATTAACAGATGAAATTAAAAAATTTCTTGAAACTAATATTGGGAGATAAAGATGGTATACACAAAAAGATATGATGGTAGAAAATTTGATGAATTAAGGCCTATTAAGGCAGAAGTAGGTGTAATTCCCAGAGCTAGGGGTAGTGCAAAATTTCAAATAGGAAATACAATTGCTATTGCTGCTGTTTATGGACCAAGGGAATTGCATTTTAAATATCAAAATCCAGATAGAGCAATTTTAAGATGTAATTATAACATGATGAGTTTTTCAGGTGCAGGAGAAAGGGTAAAACCAGGCCCCAACAGAAGAAGCAAGGAGATAGGATTAATTACGGAAAATGCTTTATTGCCTGCTGTTGATTTGAGTAATTTTGCAGGAGGTACAGTAGATGTTTATATAGAGTTATTGCAAACTGATGCTGGAACAAGATGTGCAGGTATTACTGCTGCTGCAATGGCTCTTGCAGACGCTGGGTTTTCTATGAAAGATTTAGTTACCGCAGTGGCTCTTGGAAAAGTAGAAGATAAATTAGTTGTTGATTTTTCAAATGAAGAGGAACATCATGAAGGTGGGTCAACTGATATACCAATTGCGATGATGCCAAGAACAGGTGAAATTACTATGTTACAGATGGACGGGTATATTAAAAAAGAGGAACTTAAGGAATTATTAAAAACTGCTAAAAGGACATGTATGCAAATTTATAAAATTCAACAAGAAGCATTAAAGGTGAGGTATAAAAAATGAAATCTATAGTAGAAAAGCACGTAACTGAGTTAATCGAAAAAGAATTTAGGTTTAATGGTAGAAAATTAGATGAATTTAGAAAAATAGAAGTAGAATATGGTATAAGCCCAAAATCAGCCGAAGGTAGTGCAAGAGTGAGAATTGGTGAGACTGAGGTTGTTGCAGGTATTAAAATGGCAATAGGCGATCCATTTCCAGACACACTTAATGAGGGAGTATTTATAGCTAATGTAGAATTGATTCCATTGAGTTCTCCTGAATTTGAATTAGGTCCACCTACGCTTGAAAGCATAGAATTAGCAAGAAGTGTTATCGATAGGGGTATTAGAGAAAGTTATGCAGTAGATTTAAAAAAATTATGTATAAAAAAAGGAGAAAAAGTGTGGATGATAATTGTTGATGTTTATAGTATAAATGATGCAGGTAATTTGACAGATGCTATAGGAATTGCAGCTATAGCAGCATTACAAGATGCTAAATTTCCTAAATATGATGAAAAAACCTTTACAATAAATTATGAAGAGAAAACTAAGAAAAAGATTGAACTAGGATGTTTCCCTATTCCTATTACTGTTCTAAAGATTCAAGATAAATTTTTAGTGGATCCAACATTGGAAGAGGAGAAAGCTATGGATGCTAGATTAACAGTTACTACTATTGAATCTGGAGAATTAGTGGCATTACAAAAAGGCGGAGAAGGGGTTTTAACAGAAGAAGACATCGAGAAGATGATAGATATAAGTATAAAAAAGGGTAAAGAAATAAGGAGTTTACTTAAGGAATGAAAGATCTTAAAAAATCTATTATTTATACAAAATATGAGAAAGCTAGAATAATAGGTGCTAGGTCATTGCAGATAGCAATGGGTGCTCCCTTGTTAATAGAGGTAGATAAGGATACATTTAAAAAAATTAATTATAGTCCAATAGAACTCGCAAAAATAGAGTTTGAAATAGGGGTTTTACCAATAACAATAAAGAGGCCATTGCCTGAAAAAACTTAATAATTATTTTTAACAAATTTTATATATGATATCTTTTTTCTTAATTATTATTATGAAGATTAGAAAAATAAAAGCAGAGGTAGTTCTTGATTCTAAAGGACATAGTACTATAGGAATTACTGTTAATAGGCAATTTAAGGGCAGTGCACCTTTGGGGGTCACATTGGGGAGGAGTGAAGTAATGGCCTTTCCTGAAAATGGGATTCCAATTGGGATTGTTAATAGAACTTTACATAATGGATTAAAGGGCTTAAAGTTACAGGATTTTAATGATCTGGAAGAAGTAGAAAAGATAATATTCGATTTTGATAAAAGTATAAATTTAACTAGAATAGGCGGTAATACTGTTATAGCTCTCGAATATGCATTGCTTAGAGCCATGAGTAAAAATAAGGTTTGGAGTTTTTTGAATTCTAATGCTGATAGAATTCCTGTACCATTGGGTTGTTGCATAGGTGGCGGCAAACATACGGAGCAAGGAGCTGATTTTCAAGAATATTTGTTAGTACCTCATGGAGAAAATTTTAAGGATAATTATATTGTTAGTAAGTATATTTATAAAAAGGTAAAGCAAGATTTAAGGCCTGTTAAAAGGAGCTATACTGGAGGTTGGGAAACTGTTTTGGATAATATTACTATATTTGATTTATTAAATAATATTAAAGAGGAATGTTTTGATAGATTCGGAGTATTTGTAGGATTAGGAGCGGATATAGCTGGGTCACATATGTTTTCCGGAGGAGAATATTTCTATAGAAAAGGTAAGTTGAGCAGAGAAAATCAGATTAGATACATTAATACTTTAATTAACAGATATAGTTTGGAATATGTAGAGGATCCATTAGATGAAAACGATATAGAGGGATTTGAAATGATTAAAGGTGAATTGATAAGTGGTGATGATATTGTTTGTAGTAATTTAGAAAAATTAAAAGATGTTGTAGGAAAAATAAATTGTGTTTGTATAAAACCTACACAAATAGGCTCTTTAGTTAAACTTAGAGCTTTAATAGATTATGCAAAACAAAATAGAATTGGTACTGTTATTTCATCCAGGGCAGGCGAAACAGCCGATACTATGATTTCTGATTTGGGTGTTGCATGGGATGTGGATTACATAAAGACAGGAATTGCTATTATTGAACATGCAATAAAATTAAACAGATTAAAGCAAATTGAAAAAGAAATTAAATAAAACTTTCTGCTGCTCTTCTTAATGTTAGTTTTAATTTTTTATTATCATCAAAAGTCCATTCAATGCCTTCTTTGCCAATATAAATTTTTCCGCTTAACTCTAAATATTCTAAGGTTATATTAAGAGTCTGTCTCATGATTTTATTTGGTAACTTTTTTAGAACGTAATTTTTACTTACAGGTTTCTTTTGCTTTTCAAGAAATGCTTCTATTAATAATATAGTTTTTAAATTCGGGTAATGGATTGGTTTCTGCTTGAACATAGTAGTATTGAACATGATAGTATATGAGTTTATATATATTTGAATTTATAAAATTTTTGGAAATTTTTCTAGTATATAAGATTATATATATGTTGAAATAATGTTACACTTTAAAAGTAATTATGAAAATATATAAAAGGAAAATCTATAGATTTTGTTATAATATTAATAAATTAAAGGAGGTGACATAGTTGCCGAGTATAGTAAATGCATTTACAGATCCTTTAGCAATGATTGCTAACAAGTTTGTAGAGATAGTTCCTAATTTGGTTGCAGCGATTGTTATTTTAATAATCGGTGTATTTGTTGCGGTTATATTGGGGCATGCATTGAGGGTAATTTTAGATAAAGTTAAACTTGATGAAGCAATCAGAAAACTTGAATTGACAAAAGCTGTGGGACATACTGATTTGCCAGCATTAATGGGGGAGTTATTGAAATGGTGGATTATTATAGTATTTTTACAACAAGCAGTATCAATAGTTAATCTTGGTTCATTAACTGTAATGTTGGGAAACTTTGCTGATTGGCTACCTAGTCTATTGGTTGCAGTTATAGTATTCTTATTGGGCTTGGCAGGCGCGCACTTTGTAGAGATGAAGATTTTAGAGCATACCAAACTTAAAGGGATGAAAACAGCAGCTTTAGTGCTTAAGTGGATAATTGTGATAATAGTTTTGTTACAAGCTTTAGATTTAATCTTGGATGATATTGGCTTTATACAAAACATAGTAACATACTTAATTATTGCTTTGGCAGGTGGTATTGCTTTAGCATTAGGAATTGCTTTAGGTTTAGGATTGAAGAAACAATCAGAAAGCTTCATTAACAGCTTGAAGAAAGGATTATAAAACCCTTTTCTTTTTTTTTAATTTTAAATGTTAAAAATAAAATTTGTACTGAGTTTTTTAATAAAATAGTTAATAAATTTATGAAAGATGAGAAATATAGTATCTACTTTATGTTACTTGTTTTTAAAAATCTTTACGTAATAATATAAGAGATTAAAAAATTAAAAAGTATCCTCAAAAACTTTATAAATTGACAATTTTAGGTGAATTACATGGCAGAAACAGATTTATTAACAGATATGGACAAGTACCTGAAAGCAGGAGTTCATATAGGTACAAAATTTAAAACTAAATACATGTCTAATTTTATATACAAGACAAGACCAGATGGGCTTGCAGTGTTAGATCTTCAAAAAATAAATGATAGAATAAAGTCGGCTATCGCTTTCATATCTAACTATACACCAGAGGAGATACTTTTTGTTGGTAGAAGAGAAAATAGCTGGAAAGCTTTGAAAGCACTTAGTAAAGCAACAGGAATCAGGGTGATTACTGGAAGATATTTACCAGGGACGTTAACTAATTCCATACTTGATAATTTCACTGAAGCTAAGCTTTTATTTGTGACTGATCCTTGGCCAGATAAAAATGCTGTATTGGATGCAGTGAAAGTAGGCGTAGCTGTTGTTGCATTATGCGATACTAATAACGAAAGTAACTATATAGATTTAGTAATTCCATGTAATAATAAAGGTAAAAAAAGTTTAGGACTATTTTTTTATTTATTGACATTGGGGTATTTAAAGAAAAGAGGTTTAATAAAATCTGATAAAGATTTTAAATATACGCTTGATGATTTTAGCGAAGAGTAAAGTTTAAAAATTAACAATTATCTTTAGTACTATTCAAAATTTAATATTTTTGAGTTGAATATAAATGGGTATATTAAGTTATGTGGAGTATAATATGGGCATACCATTTTATAGACAGGAAAAGAACTATACATGTGGGCCTGCGTCTATGCGTATGGTTTTGGAATCTGTAGGGTTGAGAAAATCTGAAAAAGAATTAGCTAGGCTTCTAGAAACCAATAGAATATCTGGTACATGGAATATATCCTTTATTAAACTTGCCAAAAAGTATAAATTAAAATATGTTGTAAATAGTAATAGTGATATTAAAGAATTAAAACATTTACTTAGAAACAGCTATTATGTAATAGTTTGTTATTTTAATTCTATAGAAAAAAAAGGACATTACTCAGTTACTAATAAAATAGGAAATAAGTATATTTATTTATTAGATCCTTGGTTTGGACCAGATCTTAAATATCCATTAAAATATTTTAGAAAAATATGGAAAAGTGACCCAAAATACGATAATGAGAGATGCTGGTTTTTTGCTGTTAGGAGATGATTACTACCTTTCTTTAAATAATCGTTCTGTTTCTTGTAAACTTTCTCCCACAATCTCTGCTGCCTTTCCTAGACCTATCTTTTTTTCTTTGAATAAATAATGTGCTACTGAAATTCTTAAATCTCTGTTTGAATTAAGATGTGTTCTTATCGTATCTCTTAAGAATTCTGATAAGGAATCATAATGGCCAATATGAGTAATTGCCTCTAATTTGAGTTTAATATCATGAGGCACTGTAAAACTTAAGGTACTGGATTTTGACATTGTTACAATAATGTTATGATAATATTAATATAAAAAGATTATTGTTATAGGATAATTATATTTAATAATACTATAATAATACTATGAAAATATTAAATTAGAAGGTGATATGGCAAGATTTATATACTATTTATAGATAGTAACTTTAAATACTAGGTGTTAGTAATAAAAATGTTCGATATTGAATTATTTTTAGTTGTTCAGAAATATGTTGGCGCTTTATTATTTTTAATAGTAGCTGTATTGTGGTTTAATTTAAAAAAAGAAGGAATAGATGATTTGTTTAGGGAGCCACAAGTAATTAATTTAATTATATTTTTGGGGTTTATTTACATAATATTAGCTATTCCTAAATTGCCTGAGAATATATCATATTTTATAGAATCGATAGGTGTTATAATATTAGGTGGGGTCTTATTCATATTTTCATTTCTTGATTATAAGAGAACAGATAATAAAAGGAAAAAAGAACTTAGTGAATTGTTGGAGAAACCTAAACATCCTATAGCTCTAGAATTTGCAAGGAAGATAGTTGAACCAGAGATTAAAAAATTAAAGAGGAAGAAGAGAAAATTGCAAAATTATGAAAGAAAGATTAGTAACAATTTAAGAAAAAAAGAAAATGAACTGGAAATAAGAATAAATGATTTTAATAGGAGAGAAACAAAATTAAGTGAAAATGAGAAAAAAATAGAGAAAGGGTTAAAAGAGCTAGAACAGCAGAAAAAACAGATTAAGAGGGAGAAAGGCGAATTAATTAGTGAGAAAGAAAGAGTAGAGGACTTAAAAGAAGAAATCGAGGTAATGACTGGTAAATTAAATAGATTAAAAGAAAAGGATAAATCAAGAAAGAATTACCTTGGGGAAGAAACACAGAAATTAGAAAAGGATAAAGAGGAAGTTGTAGAAA